>CAZSKE010000138.1:1111-6241 GCA_964607325.1 uncultured bacterium
GCGTATTTCCGCGCGCACGACCGCGGTTTCCGAGGAGGGCGCGGTCCTCAAGGCCGAGGATATTTGTTCCGCCGACAAGCCATTTTCGGATCCGGATGGGCTGTTGGTCCTGGTGGCTGAAGCTTGGCAAATGTCCAGGTCGATCGGCCGGTTTGTGGTGGACAGTCCCGAGGCGAAAGCTTTTCAAAAAGTGTTCCAAAGGTTTTTCGAGCACCTGTTGGAGCGTGTCGGAACCGTATCTCCCGAACTCGAGGCGGTCCAGAGTTGGTTCCAGTGTCCCGAGGGCGAACGCGTCGAGGATTATCTGGAAACGTCGATGCGGAACCTCCTGGCCACAGCGGTCCAGCAGGGCTGGACCGGGGTTCTATATGATCCGGCCACAAGCGGTCTCGTCTCCGAAAGCTTGGCGCATTGGGGGGCCGACGGCTGTCATTCCCTGGTGGAGCATACCGTTCAAGCGTTGGCCAAAGGACTTCAGGGAGACGCCGAGGAACGACAATTGGCCTTGACTCATTTGATGGATTCCAGGCCTTGGGTGAGCAACACCCTCCTCGTTCGGGTGATCCTGGATCGGCTCACCACGCAGCTTTCGGAGGAAACCGACCCGGCGTTGTATCAGAAAGGCCTCCTGATCGCTTGGGATTTGGTGGAGCCCGCGCTTAAAACGCGCGATGAGAGGTTGGCCACCTCAGTTTTGGCGCTCTTGGCCACGCTACATTTGCACGCCGACGACGAGGCGCCTCTTTTTAAAGAGAGGCCGTCTTTGGTGCGCCAGTGGATTTTAGGAAAGTCCGCGCCCGACCTCGTGAGAAAGCTGGTGGAACTGGCCCAAGCCAATGGAAAGCTGGGTCATTTCCCTCTTTTGTCGATATTGGCCGCCCCGATTCTCCTCAAGGATTTTTACGCGGCGGGGCCCGAGGAAATACCAAAATACTTGAGGGCGTTTTCCGACATGCGGGAACAGGTTCAATCGGCGTTGGTGGAGAAACTGCCGGAATCCGTCGAGGAGGCGGAAGTCGAACTCTTGTTGCTCATTCTGAGGACGTGCGGCGTCGATCCGGCTTTGGCGTTGCAGTTGTCCGCCTGGGTGGCCAAGGGCTCCGAGGAGTTGAAATACAACATCATTGAGACCATCGCGGAACTGAAGGATCCCCGGGGCGGCCCGGCCCTGCGTTTGGCTTTGTTGGATGATTCCGAGGAAGTGGCGGTGGCGGCCGTGAAAGCCCTGGGCGTGATCGGGTTCAAGCCGGCCGCTCCGTTGATGGTGCGTTCCGTGCGCATGCGGCGAGACCACGGGAAGCCCCACGAGCGGTTCCACGAGGCCGTGTGCGAGTGCTTGGGGGAGTTTGGCCAGGACGACGCCGTCGATTATCTCATGGAGCAAGCGCGCCCGGTGGCCATCGTGGCGGTTCCGGAGCCGGCGCTGGCGAGGTTCGATCGACCGGAGATCCCTCGGTTTTTCGAGGAAATCGCGAAAGAAAAGGACCAGGTTCTTCAGGCCGCCTTGATGGAGGCCTTGGCGGCCCGTCAAAAAAAGGTTTAAGGCGTGGTTGAAAAACCCTCGCGGGGATTCCCCCGTGGGGGTTTTTTTTTGAACCGACGGGTCTATGAAGGACGTGGGGTGTTCCCGCGCCTAGAACGGGGCTTTTCGTCAAGGATTTGGGCTGTCCAAGCCCTATCGCCTGTTCGTCGGCGCCTTCACCACGGGACTCGTCCTCGGGTGATGTCGTTTCCGGGTTTGAGGGTTGTTGCGCGGCTTTCAGGGAGTGGAACCCAGAAATTTACTCCAAAGGCTCTCGGAAAAAAGCATGCGGCTCAAAGAGGGCCGCGAGCCGTCCTTCACGACGAGTTGGTCCGGATTGATCGGAAATAGGAATCGAATCGCGTATCCCTTGGCGCCTTCCAGAACGCATTGGGCCACGCCCCCGTGATGGTATACCACCAGAAAAGCCGCCAACAAATGAAGCCCCGCGCCGGGTCTTTCAGAATTCAGGTCCGACATGGGATCGAAGATCCAGCGCAAAGACTCGATTTGAAAGCCACCCGTGTCGGAAGAGACCTGGAAGCGCACGATTTGCTCGGACTCCTTGACACCATCCACCGTCAGGGTTCCTCCGGCCGGCAGGGCCAAGGCCGCTTCCTCGAGGATTGAATCCAACATGCGCCCAAAAAGCGTGGCATCGGCTCGGATGGATGGAAGGTTCTTGGGTATTTTATTGACCACGCGGATCCCGCGCTCGTCCAGTCGAGCCTTGAATCGGTCGACTTCTTTCGAAAGGGCGGAATGGGGTTGCACTTGGTCCCGGAATTGGGGGATCGGGGGAATGGCGGTTTCCCCCAGGTCCACCAGGAGGCGCTCGATGTGGGTCATTTGAGCCCGAACCCGTTCGTAATATCGGCCCCAGGCCTCGGGATACTGGATTTTTGCCAGGTCCGCGAGGGGCGCTTCCTCCAAGAGCGGGGGAGCGATCTCCAAGAACGTCTGAACGGCCTCCATGGCGTTGCGAAGCTGATGACTTAATCCCGCGGCCAGAACCCCCAGGCTCACCACGCGGTCGGTGATCATCAGGCGGTGAAGCGCCGATAGTTTTTCCTCCAGCAAGCTGTCGCGCTCGGCTTGCACCATAAAAAACTCCAGCCCGCGCAACAAGGTGGCGTCCAACAGCGGCAGTTCCCAGGGTTTGGTGATGTATTTGTACACCGCGCCAGTGTTGACCGCGTCCACGGCCGTATCCAGGTCCGAATACGCGGTCACAAGAATACGCAGGATCTTGGGGTTGAATTCCCTCGCGCGGGACAGGAAGGACACGCCTTTTTCGCCAGGCATGCGCTGATCGCTCATGACGATCCCCACGCGATTCTCGGGGTTTTCAAGCAACTCGAAACCTTTTTGCGCGTTTTCCGCGGTCAAGACCCTGAACTTTGACCCGAAGATATCTCGGAAATACTTGAGCGACTTCTCCTCGTCGTCCACATACAGGATGGCGTAACGCGTGTAATCGTAAAAAGGAGACATGTTTAATTCTCCACGACGGCTTGGGGCCGTTTATTGACGCGCGTCGAAGCGGAATCGACATTCGCCGACGCGCGATCACCGAAGAGCGGCAACGAAATCGTAAAAGTGGAAGAGCGCCCGATCTCGCTCGTGAACGAGAGCGTTCCACCCATTTCCAGAACCAATCGATAACAAATCGACAAACCCAATCCCATTCCTTCGCCCACGTCCTTGGTCGTGAAGAACGGGTCGAAGATCTTGGGCCGAATCTCCTCGGGAATGCCCGTGCCGTTGTCCGCGACCGAAAGCAGGAGACGCGCGTTTTCCCGGCGGCCGGTAATGTCCAAGGCCGGTTTCTCCCCGGAGGCGTAGGGTTTGTTCCGCATGGCTTCCAACGCGTTCGAAAGAAGGTTGACCAATACCTGCACCAACTGGTTGTGGTTGGCCAGCGCCTCAAGGTCCTCCGGCACGTCCACCCGAAGAACCGGATTCAGTCTCGTCATCCAGTCGGATTGGAACCGAAGGGCCATTTGGACGGAGGTGGCCAAAACCACCCGTTCGAGGGATTGGGAACTTCGATGCGTGAAAGATTTTAGGTCGGTGATGAGTTGTTTCACGCGAAGGAGACCCTCCTCGACATCCCCCAGTTGTTCCTGGAAACGGTCCCGGTCGTTCTCGGGCAGGTGTTCGCGAAGTTGTTTCAACAGGTGAAGGGCCGAAAGGGTGTAATTCAGGGGGTTGTTGATCTCGTGGATGAGACCGGCGCTCATTTGTCCGAGCGCGTTCAATTTTTCGCTTTGCACCAGTTGCGCCTCGGTTTCCCTCAACTGGCCGATGGTTTGTTCGAGAAGAGAGTTCTGCTTGGCCAAGGATCGTGACATTTCCCTGTTTTTCAGCAGATTTCTCACGCGCGTCAGCAACTCGGTGACCGAGAAAGGCTTGGTCAGGAAGTCATCCGCGCCGGCCTCCAAGCATTTTTGCTTGATCGTGTCGTCGGTCCAGGCGGTCAAAAGCACGATGGGAATCCCCTGTAGCGGGAGATGCCCGCGGACCGCCCGGCACACCTCCGCCCCGTCCATTTCCGGCATCATCATGTCCAGGAGGATGAGGTGCGGCTCGTATTGCTTGGCTTTCTCGAAGGCTTGGGCGCCATCCACGGCTTCCAGCACCTCGAAATGTCTCGCTAATTGGGATTTCAGGAAACGGCGCATATCCGGCTCGTCGTCGGCCACCAGCACGAGGGGTTTAAGGCTCGATGACGGGTTTTCGGCTTCCACTTGAAGGTCTTTCGGTTGGGTGAGGACCGGGAAAAACTCGGCGCGGTGACCCAGGTCCGTTAACCAGGAACTTTCGGTTTGGGCAAGGGCGGATTCCTCGGATCGCGTGGTTTCCGACTCGGCGGAGGGAAGCGGCGCATCCAGCACGGGCAAGGAGACCGTGACGCGAGTGCCGGTCGAAGGGCGGCTTTCCGCCTTGACGGACCCGCCTTGGGCCTCGGCAAGCTCCTTCACCAGGGCCAAACCGATACCCGTGCCGCCCGTTTTGCGACGCGAAGTGTCGTCGACCTGGTAAAAACGGTCGAAGATGTGGGGAAGATCCTTTTCGGCGATGCCGATCCCTGTGTCGCTCACAGTCAGGTCGAGGAAAGAATCGCGTTTTACCGCTTGCAGTTCCACCGAGCCGCCCGCGGGCGTGAATTTGATGGAATTGAACAAAAGGTTGAGCAAGATCTTCTCGAGCTTGTCCCGATCCATCGGAAGGGTTCCCAGATTCCCAAGCAGGCTCGGTTCCATCCGGATGTGTTTTTCGTGCGCGGTTCGCTCGACGGATCTCAGGAGCCCTTTCAGAAACGGCGCGATTTCGAGCGGTTCGCGTCGGAGGGGCAAGCGCCCGGATTCGAGTTTCACGAGGTCCAAAAGATCATTGATGAGTTTCAGGAGCCGCATGGCGTTGACATGCATGATCTCCAGGGTGGAACGGCTTTCCTCGTCGGCTTGGAGGGAGGGGAGACCGCGCAGGTTCTCCAGCGGCGATAAAAGGAGCGTCAGGGGTGTCCTGAGTTCGTGGCTGATGTTGGCGAAGAAGCGGTTTTTGACCTTGTCCAGGTGGATGAGTTTCTGGTTGGTATTCTCCAA
>CAZSKE010000139.1:0-6191 GCA_964607325.1 uncultured bacterium
AGTTTTTCTCCCAAATCTTGTTGTAAAGCTCCTTGATCAGCACCACGTCGGATTCGAAACGATTCTTGGAAATGCTCCGGATCTCGATGCGCTCGCGTTTCTTCGCGCGCTCCAGGATTTTCATCATCCGCTCGGGAACCTCCGTGGAGGCGAACATATACCAGGCGTACAGATCCTTGGCCTTCTCGAAGCCGCATTTCGCGGCCAAGTCCAGGTAGTAGGGCGGGTTATAGGTCATGCCGATGCGGGCGTGGGAATCGTATCCCTCGAGCAGGAAGCCCCATTCGTCGTTGGAAGTGAGGTTGGCGGGCCCGAGGATTTTGTCCATCCCCTGGGCCTTCACCCAGTTCGAGGCGGTATCGAAAAGGGCCTTGGCGCCTTCCTCGTCCTTTTGGCACTCGAAGAACCCGAACCAACCGGTTTTCTCGCTTTGAAACGCGTTGAAGTTGTCGTCCACGTGGGCCGTCAAGCGGCCGACGGGTTTGCCGTCGCGCTCGGCCCAAAAGGCCCGAAGGCGCGCGTGTTTGAAGAAGGGGTTTTTCTTGGGGTCCAGGATGGAACGATGGTCGTCGAGAAGCGGCGCGGCCCAGTGCGGGTCCCTCTTGCCGTCGCGGATGTAGATGGACCAAGGGACGTGCAAAAAAACATCACGGTCGGCCTTGGTCTCGACCTCGCGGATCTGGAGGGACACGGGGAACTCAATTCGGAATTGGGAATTCGAAAAGAGGAATGTTGGAACCAACCGCGTTCCGTAAGGCGGTTCGACGGTTAATCCCTAATCCCGAATTCCTCGTTCCTGATTTTCTTCAGTGTATGACGCCGTACTTCCGGCCGACCTTCTGGAAGGATTCCAAAACGTGGTCCAACTGGGCGTCGGTGTGGGTGGCGGTGTAGCTGGTGCGGATCAAAGTCTGGTCGGGCGGCACGGCGGGAGACACGACGGGGGTGGCGAACACGCCCATTTCGCCCAGTTCCTTGGTCATGGCGAAGGTCTTCATGTTGTCCCGAACCATGAGGGGGATGATGGCCGATTGGGTTTTCAAGGTGTCCCAACCCTGGGCGATGAAGCCTTTCCGCATTTTCTCCGCGATCTTCCAAAGTCTCGCGATGCGCTCCGGCTCCCTTTGGATGATTTCCAGGCTCTTCAGGACGGCCGCCGTGTCGCCGGGCGACAGGCTGGCCGAGAAGATGAGCGGGCGGCTGTTGTGACGCAGGTAATCGATGACTTTGAACGTTGAGGCGATGAACCCCCCGAGGGAAACCAGGGACTTGGAGAAAGTGCCCATCACGATATCCACGTCTTTTTGAACGCCGAAATGGGCTCCGGTGCCTTCGCCATGGGACCCCAACACGCCCAGGGTATGGGCCTCGTCCACCATAAGCCGGGCCCCGTATTTCTTCTTGAGCTCCACGATCTTGGGAAGGTCGCACACGTCGCCGCCCATGGAGAAAACCCCGTCGGTCACGACAAGCTTGGAATCGTCCCGATGGTTGGACAAAACCCTTTCGAGGTCCGCCATGTCGTTGTGGAGGTACTTCACGGTTTTAGCGTAGGACAGCTTGTTGCCGTCCACGATGGAGGCGTGGTTATCGCGGTCCGAAATGATGTAATCGCCACGGGCGGGAAGAGTGGAGAGGATGCCCAGGTTGGCCATGAATCCGGCGGAATACACCAGGGAAGCTTCCTTCCCCACGAAGGCCGCCAGCTTTTCCTCGAGTTCCACGCGGATGTCCAGGGTGCCGTTCAGGAAAGGGGAGCCGGTGCAGGCCGATCCGTATTTCCGGACGGCCGCGATGACGGCTTCGAGGACTTCGGGGTGTGTGACGAGGCCCAGGTAGTTGTTGGACCCCACCATGATCATCTTCTTGCCGCCGATGACCACCTCGGTTCCCAGCGCCGAGGTGTTGGGCCGGAAGTAGGGGTAAACCCCCGCTTTCCGAACCTCATCGGCCGCGAACCAATTGTTGGCCTTGTCGAAAATGTCCATGAAGTCTCCTGCCGAAGGATTCGGGGTATTGGGCTTGAAAAAAAAGGCGGAGCATGAGCCCCGCCGTTGTTTGAACGTGTGGCGTATTATAAGATACGCTTCGGTGAGACGCAAATTTTTAGGGCGATGAAAACACCCGGGGATCTTCCCGTGGCCTCGTTTTTCCTTTTTTAAGAACCTTTTCGGGAGGATTCCGGTTCTGCCATGAAGATTCCCGTTCCCGTCCTCCTGACAGGCGCCACCGGTTTCGTGGGTGGGCACCTCGCCGAGACTTTGGGCCGCCAGGGCGTATCCACCCGATTGTTGGTCCGTTCCGCGAGCCGGCTTCCGTTCACCCCGGGACCCAGATGCGAAGTGGTCCTGGGCGATGTCACCGACCGGGAAGCCGTCCGGAAAGCCATGAAAGGCGTTCGCACGGTCCTTCATCTCGCGGGCGTCTTGCGCGGTTTCTCGTTGGCGGATTATGAGCGCGTGAATGTCCAGGGAACCCGACTCCTCGCGGAGGCGGCGCTTGAGGCCCCGACGGTGCGCCGTTTTGTCTTTGTCAGCTCGCTATCCGCGGCGGGACCTTCTCCCTTCGGCCGGGGTCTAATTGAATCGGACACGCCGAATCCGGTGAGCTTCTATGGCTCGACAAAGCTTGCGGCGGAAAAAGAAGTGGCGCGGATACTTCGCCGCCGGGTTTCCTGGGTCATCCTGAGGCCCGGCGCGGTGTACGGACCCCGGGAAAAGGACATTTTTCAATACTTTCAAATGGCCAATCGGGGCGTGGCGTTCCTTCCGGGGCGTGGAACGCAAACGGTGAGCTACGTGCATGTGGACGACCTGGTGGACGCGATTCTCCGGGCGGCGGCGTCCCCCCGGGCGTCCGGAAAGACTTATTTCGCCGCCTCGGACGACGTGGATTGGGCGCGCTTGATCGAGCTCATCGGGCAAGCGCTTGGCAAGCGGGTCCTCACTTTGAAGATTCCCCTGCCATTGGTTAAACTGGTGGCTGTAATATCAGAGGGCGTCGGGCGATTCAGGGGGAAGGCCGCCATCCTGAATCGTGATAAGGTGAAGGAAGCCGCGCAACCGGCGTGGATTTGCGACGCCGGGCGTTTACGGCGTGAGTTGGCCTGGAAGCCGCGATGGGACCTGGCCGCGGGAATCCGTCACGCGGCCGAATCGTACAAGCGAGCCGGATGGCTGGTGTGATTCCCGGCTCGGGAACCGCTGGGGCGGCAGCGCCCCTCGACAATCGTGTCGCGCGTTTAAGATGCTCAACATCGGGAGAAGGTTCATGCGCCAAAGACTGATAGCCGTTTTGACCGCCCTTGTTTGCCTGGGAGCGGGGACCGCTCGGGCCCAAAACGAGTGGCTGGACACCATCCTGCCGGCCAATCATCTTTTGGAAAAGCTTCCCGTGATCACGGTGGATGGCCAGGAAGAGCCCGGGGGCCTCTTTGATTTCCTGGATCTCAATGGCGATGGTAAGAAAGACCTGATGCTCGCCTATCGCGCACCAGCCGCCGCATCGGAACTGGAAAAGCCACACGACCAGATATTGGCGGTTTGCTTTTATGACCCGAAGGGGAACCATTACGTCAAGCTTTTCGAGGATGTCGGCGGGACTTTATCCGCCATCCGGGTTCTTTCCCAGGGGACGGGCCAACGAAAACTGTTCTTCGTCGTGCGGGGGGCGGGTAGTGGAGTCTCCGTGACCCGCGGATTCGCCGTGACGCAGGGGAAAGTCGTTAAGTTGTTCGAGTTGAGGACGCCGCCGGTGTATTTCAACGTCGTGAGCGTTGGAAACAAGGTCGAGGCGTGGGTTTCCTCGAAGAAGGTTCCCGCTTCCAAAACGGAAGCGGAAAAGGCCTTCGCTTGGAACGAATCGAAAGGCGCTTTCCTCGCCAAGGATGGCGAGATGTTGGGGGATCGGGTGATGGAACCGACTTCCACGCCCACGGCCACGTTGACGGCCACTTTCACGAAGACCCTGACGCCCACGAAAACGCGTGTGCCGCCCAAGAAGAAGGCCACGGACACCCCGGTGCCGGAGGAGCCCACCTCCACCCCGACAGTCGTCACCGTCGCCCAACAAACGGAGCCGGTCGTCCAACCGCCCAAGAAAACCGTGGCGAAACCGGTCGCGAAGAAACCTTCTCAACCCGGACCGGGAACGGCGTCGTCCGCCGGGGCGTCGAAGGCGCTCAAGTGGTGGGATGAGCCCATGGTTCCCTCGGCGGCGTACGCGAAATTGCGGGATGTGCTGGTCCCGACACGCGTGAAGGGCGGCCAGATGCCCCTGTTGGGACAGCAGGCCAAGTCCTTCTTCGCGGAAATGACACGCTTGGGGGTGAACAAGCAGGAATTCTCGGACTACCGCGCGGGTTACTACACGGCTGTCGCGAAAACCCTTCACGAACTGGATCAGGACGACCAAGCGCTGTATTACCTGGATCTGGTGCTGAAGAACCGTCCGGATTACCAGGAAGCGCTTGATTTCAAGGCGGTGCTGGGAAGGTAACGCCTCGTTTGAATCGCGAGGCGTCAGGGACGATCGACATCTATTCGTGAGAACGAAAAAGCCCGAAGCGAATAAAGCTTCGGGCTTTTTTTATTTGGATAATGGTGCCGGAGGCGGGATTCGAACCCGCACGGTCGCCCATACGCACCTCAAGCGTACGTGTCTGCCATTCCACCACTCCGGCATGAAATCAGCGATGGCGAACGGGTGGTAATTTAACTGAAGGGGTAGGCGAAGTCAACAAAGGGGATGGGAGCGAATATCCCTTCGATACGCTGACGTTAATCCGGGCGTTTGGGGTCGGGTCGGGCACCATGGGGTCCTGAGCGGTTGAGGCGAGGGGGTTGGCAACCGTTCCGCCGCGGGGCCGCCTGTGACCCGCGATCGTTCGCCCCTCGTTTCATCCCGGCGATGGCAGGGGATCGAGCTTTTGTTCGCCCGCGACTTCGACATCCCCCAAGCGCCCGTCGATTTTTCTCAACGCGATGAGTTGATCCACCAGGCGGTTCCGCATCTCGTCGGGTCTCAAGGGGCTGATGAAGACGCCGGTATCCCCCTCGAATCCCGCGTGCGTGTTGGGTCGCCACCGGAGGACCACGTGGAACGGGATGGTGGCGGGCCTATCCGGCGGCGAGAAAAACCATTCCTCGTTGGAAGGCATTTCGGGCCCCGAAGCGGCGTGGCAGGCGTGCAGGATGTCCGAGAAACCGCTCAACTCCAGTGGCGAGAGGGCCCAGGGACTGCGCGCTCTCGCGGTCGAGAAGATCCAAACGGCGGGATAAGGGACGCCGAAAGCCGCGACAGCCACGGCGTGGGGGTTTCCCGCGATCGTCCAACCCCTGGAAATCGCCGGGTTGAGGAAGGCCTTGTTGAAAAAACCGGGTTCGGAAGCCGCGGCCTTTTCCAGGGCCTCCGGGTAAGGCCCGATTTCATCGAAGGCCACCAATTGCTTGTGGAGGTGCTCGAAGGACGCGCCCGCGCGTGGAAGCCAGTTTTGAAAGACAGCCACGTTTCGAGCTTTCGGATTATGCCGGAGGATGTCCTCGGCCGTAGCGGCGGCCGCCGCGAGATAGCATCGGTGAAAAGCGGGGGAGAGGTCGCCCGAGGAACAAGGCGTCGGACGAGAGGACCCATCCGCCGGAAAGTGGGATCCGGCGATCACAAGGTCGTGGGACCCGAAGAACACCGGGTCCGCGTCTCTCAACAGGTTGTTTTCCCCTCGCGCGTCCAGTTCGGCGTCGGTGTTTCCCGCTCGACGCGACTTCGTGCGAGCCAGAGCCAGGATGTGATGACGACCGAAGGGATCCGAACAATACGTCTCCCTCCAGGCGACGCGATCGGGGGTTGGGGAGAAGCCGTGGTTGGCTTTCCAATAGGCGAGGGGGACGATCTCGTAAAGATTGGCGATCCTTCTGAAATCCGCCGGTTCGGACGCCGCGCGTGCGGGGGGAAGGAAGGATTCCGAGCTCCAGGAACCGTCCGAGGCGACGCGCCATCGTTGTTTTTCGGGCGGTGTCTCAAGGCGACGAGACGGGCAGAAAGCGCAGGAGGATTCCACTTCCCCACGGGTGGGGGTGGTTTTTCCCGCCGGGGTGGGTTGGGAGGAAAGGGGCCGCAGGGAACGGCCGGGGATGTTCCAAACCTCGACGTGGGTGACCGGGTGACGGTGTTTGAAAGTGCCGTCAGGCAGGAGC
>CAZSKE010000140.1:0-6172 GCA_964607325.1 uncultured bacterium
GGGTCCACTAAACCTTTCAGAGTAAACGTAATTAGGCGTCCAGCTTTGCCGTTCGTTGGACCGTCAATCTCTGAGAGTACGACCGGATTTATGACTACGGTGTCGGCCGCCTCAGATACCGGAGCGTGAATGCTACATGCCGACCAGTAGCCGATTGCGGCAAGCACAACAAGCGTTGGCGGCAAGAGATGTTTGATTAAAAGTTTTTTCATGTGACTTCCTCAAAACACCGATGGAATTTTGGTCTGAATGATTGCCACCATAACCACCGCCACCCATACGCCTATCGTGGCGAGAATCATAAGAGCAAGTGATATTTTCGGGTGTCGGTAGATCATGTTACTTCTTCAGGTTTTTCAGCAACTCGATAATTTTCATAATCGCCGAAACGAGAGCAATAATTACCGACGGCGAGATTTTCGCGTCTCTGGCGAGTGCCAAGACAGCTACGCCATTTTCGCCGACTTTATGATCGGTGAAAATCAGGTCATAGAGCCGGTTGTAAAAATCGTCGTTGGCTACCAGGGCATCAGCGGTTGCCACACTGAAATCATCCCAAGTGGTGGCCGTCAACGCCGCCAGCTTCTCGCCGAGTGGTAGCAGTGAATCTTGCAGCCACTTCCGCACGGCCGCTTTGTCGGTCCACAGTGGCAACGGCATCAACTGCCCGAGGTAGCCGATAATTGCGATAACGATTTGCCAGTTCATAAAAACTCCTTCACGAAATTAGAGTAAATTGATAGTCCAAGATTGCCGAGTGCGAAATGTCGCTCGGCGAAGTCCAGGAGCATGACCGACGCTTTACGAGGTCGAGTCCCGCTGCGTTCCATACAGTTGAGTCGTGGGCGGCGCAAAAAACATTACTGACCTTCGCTTCATCGTCTGTCGGTATTCCAAAACACAACCGAACAATCGGAAGGTTTCGGAGTGCCAGCCGGTAGCAGTCCCGGAGCGCATATGGCGTGCCAACTAATTCATCCTGTCGCTCTCGCATTTTGTGAATCTGCTCTGCCGAGAGAGTTCCGGAGTAACGAAACACGTCAATCCCGGTTGGTCCCGCCCGACGTACCTCGCGCTCAAGCGGGATCGGGATTAGGCCAGTCAAGAGTCGCGTCGAAAATGCCCACCACCTGGGACGCCCGGTAATCGCTCCCCAATCGAGCAGGCCGCAGTGGTAATACTCGCTGGAACCGCCCGACAACCGCGAAACAAAAAGCCCCTCAACCCAAAGCGGTATCTTCCTGAGCATCCGCAGCGGTCTTCGCCATGACAACCGCCTGAGCGTTGGACGCGGCCACAACAGCACGTCCATCGGCTGTAGCATTGTGGCTGCGTCGGCGACTCGTATTGTTCTACGGTTTCTTTGCATTTCAGGAACGCGAACAATGAATGAACCTGCGACCGCCGGTTAAGACGGCCGCAGGTTGGAAACGATAATTATAACTCCTGGGCACAGGCCCACCAGTCGATGTACATGACATCCTGCGTGGTGGCTTGATATTTCACGCCAGCCAGGAAGTTCATGTAAAGCGAAGGCCACGGCGTTGCAGCGGTAACAGATGCCGCAACCGTAGTGACATATTCGCCGTCAGCGTAAACGTCGAGCGTCTTGCGCGAAGCTCGCCATCGGAAACCAACCTTGAAGTAGGTGTCGGCAACGATGGTATGAATACCAGTTGCGTGGGTTCCCGTTGTTCCACCGACCCGGTCGTAAACCAGGGTGAGTCCGCTGGTCCCCGTCGCAAGGGTCCGAGAGAATCCAAGCAAATTGTTATCAGCAAATGCTGCGGAGTTGTCAGCCAACCATCCGTTGTTGACCGCGCCGCCAGTCCCAAACAAACCGATGAAGAAGTCGGTATCTCCATCCGCGATGGACGAATACTTTAACCGCGCTTCAAACACCAATTCCTTTGCCGTCGCGTAAGTGACGTTGAATGGCATCATGCTCCCGCCACCTGCCTGCAACACCGTATCGTCGTTGTCCGTGTCGCCGCCGGTAAGGGAGATAACGCCGATGCCGTTTGCGTCAACTGCCGGTGTCGTGGTTGGCACGGCGGCGGCGATACTGCCATCGTCGTCTTCAAACGCCTTATAGGAAATGCCGTTTGAATTGTAGTAGGCCAAGCCAGACGACGCAGGACAACTACGGCCAAAACCAACGAAGTCATCGAACAAACCGACAACCGGATTTCCAGACGCCGTTGCCGGCCAGACTCCATTAACGGGCGGAGCGAATCCTTTCCACAACTTGGGCGAAAACAGCCTGGGTTCCAGTTCGTCAAATAGAACTTGCATTACAATTCTCCTCAAAAGCCGGGTCCATCATGGTTTTCATGTTGAAGCCGGGAGTCTTGATAGGGGGCCGTTATTTTGAGTCGCGGCCCCAAAACGACAATACGATTAGCACAAAGTGCTTACGTGGTTTCTGTCACGGTCTCCGTGCAGTAGCCTCGGAAGTTCGCGCGCCGATTGAAGCAAACGATCTGTCCGGTGTCATCCATGCAGCGAACCCGAACATTACTCATGTCCGGATGTTGGAACGGCTTCCGCTTGCGCTGCGATCGGCCGCTCTTGTAGTACCACTTGAATGTTGGCCAGTTGACGCCGAGTACGATACCGTCCGTTCGCTTGTTGGCGCTGGCCGCATTGGTCCATGCGGGAACCCAAACCATCGGAACGCCACGGACGTAAACCGTACCTGATCGCGCCGCGAGATCGTTGCCGATATTGTCGTTGCCAAGCTGGAGCAACTGACGGGCCGCTGCAACTCGGCTATGGGTTGTCAGCAATTCCCACTCTGGCCGCGAAGGAGCAATGTCGTTCCGTTCGATAGGCGGAGTAAACTCGCACAAGTCCATCGAATTGATGACCTTTTCGACGAAATCGCCACGGTCAACCTTCGTGTAGGGGAATGTGCGATTCTTCCATGCCGGGTAATCGTCAGTGTCGATACCGCCAACACCGACGCTCGCAAACCCGTAAGGCTCAACGCCGTTGAAACCTTCGGTCGCATTGTTGGAAGCCGTGTCGGTCATATTCGCCGTGATCCACCACAGCAAGCTGGCCGGCGGATTCGGTGATTGAGTGGGGCTGTTCGGCCCCGTCCCAAACATCAAATCTTCCATGCCTGCGAAAAACGACTTCATCATGCCGTCTTCGCGGAGCTTGATGTAATTGACGATCTGTTGGCATCCTTGACCAAAAACCTCTTCGTCAATATCGTAGTGGTAATTGGTGGTTGTCATCGCCCACTTCATCTCGCCTTCGTCCAACACGTTTACGCGAGACGATGAATCACGATGGTACAGACCAACCACTTGAAAGTTGTCGGGGTTGCGGACTTCCAGCTTCCACTTGCATAGCGCACCCGCCATCTCTTCCTTCTTCGCTTTGTCGAAGAGTCGAGAGGCGAAATAATACTTTTGCAGGGGAAGACTGATATCCTGCCACTTACCCATGACATACTTTTGAAGGTATGAATGGATAAAGTCATCAAGTTGTTCAATGCCTAAAGCCATAAAGTATGACTCCTATGCTCACTGGCTGCTTTGACGGTCCAGTTCATCGTAAAGCGCTTGGAGTTCCGGATCGCGCTCCGGCGGTCCACTGTATTTGTGGTCCGTCGGCTTTGTTGCCGATCCGCCCATGCGCATGCTCGATTGACTGGATATGCGGCGAGTGAGTTCTTTTCGTTGTTTTTTGGAAAGATGCTCCGCAAACGTCATGTTGCAAACGCGGAGCACAAACGACTTGTCGAGCTTTCCTTGACGGCCTTGCTTTTCCAGTCCTCTCACATAGGCATCCCAGTCGCCATGCAGAGTCTTCCGGTTGGCGAGTTCTTCGGTGGATTCCTTTCCGGATTCACCGAACAACTCAGGCATCCCGAGAGAATCGACAACAGCGTCAAACTGCTGTTCGGCAGCCTGCGCAGCGCGTTCACGATCAGCTTGTTCGAGGCGGGAAAACCGCTCCTCGTAAGCCGTGAGACGCGATTGAAGATGGTCAATCAGTGAGTTTACCGATTTCGACAAACCCTCTTCGTACTCTTCTGGATCGAGTTTGAACGAAGAGTAGTCGTTGTCGCTTGCGTCGTCCTGCTTTGACGACACAAACTTGCCGTCAGGGCCGCGGGGCTTTCGCTCCGCAGACTGGTCCTGCGATTGCTTTTGCTGGTCGGGCGGAACGCTATCGCTACCGGCATCCTTGCGGCCGATGGTCAATGCGGCGCTGTCTAGCAAACTCAATGCACGGTCCAGTTCTTCACGACTTCCAAATTCCCGAGCTTTTTCCTCGGAAACTCCCATCGTGGTAGTCAGGGTTTTGAGATCGTCATCGAACCAATCGGCATCTTTGACTTTCTCGTCCTGATCTTCGCCAACCTTGTCGTTCGTGGCGGAAACATCGTCGGCGGAATGATCGTCGCCGTTCGTTGTATCTGTATCGAGTTCATCGTGATTTTTTTCGATATTATCGACGGTCGCCTTTCCGGTCTTTTCTCCGGTGTCAACCACCAAATTATCGAGATATTCCACGATGTCTTCGTGTGTTGCGTTGTCGCTTAACTCTTTCAATCCTACTGACATTTCACCGCTCCTAAAAAATGTGTTATCCGTCTCCGTAGCCGCCGTCGTTGTCGCACAGACCGCGCAACTTCATTAGGCCGCGACGGCCTCGGTCTCCCCTGCTCGTAAGCTCCACCGCGCCATTGTCGAGAACGCGGACGCCGCTCAAGCCTCGCTCGCTGACAATCCGACGCATTTCAGGAACTTGATGTTTCATGCAGCCCAACCCTTCCGAGAGTCGCGGGCTTCCTTCGTTGTAATACTGAGTAATGTGAGGCGTTCCTTGACCGCCAATTGGTCCATCACGGTGAAACTCCTCTTCAGTAACTTCCTTTCCATTCAAAAAAAGTTTATGCCGCTTCATGCCGGACTCCTCGATAGCGAGGCAATCTGCGCGCCGTTGGCCTGTGGGTTCCCGCCTGCAAGCACCTGCTGAAGGATTGACGATCGACTTTCCGCAGTTCCACCAGTTGGAACATTTCTCCGCACGGTTTCCCGTGAAGTGATTGGAGATTGCCGAACGCTGTTTTGGTCGCCGCCCATTTGCTCGGACGGTTGAATTATCTTGAATATCCGCTTCAACTCGGGGCGGCTCAAAAGATCGGAAATGATTTCAAGAAGTTCCTGGGCGTCGAGAACGTACCCCGCGGCCTGGAACATTGGCCAGAGTGGAGCGATTTCGTGCATGGCGCCGTAGATTTCTTGGAGCTTTTGGCGAGGGGATTTATAGACCATCGAGTACGGTTCTACGATGAAGTCGTAATCCTCAAACGATCCGTCAACCACTTTTTGACCAAATTCGTCAGTCAACGGCCACGAGGAATCTACCCGAACGTCCTTTGATACTTCGATGGATGCTGTAACTTGAAGGTTTTCATCGTTCCACATCAAATAGCCGAGGTCATAGCAGCACTCGGCGGCAAACCGAACCACTGCCAATTGCATGTCGGCTTCCATCTGCGAAACATTTTCCTGAATGACCTTTTCCTGGCCGAGCGTGTCCGCCTGCTGACCAAGTCCACCCATCGCACGAAGATTTCCGGCAAGGCGGTCGTATTCATCTTGGACGGCCAGCGAAAACGCCTGGTTTCCAGGATCGACGCCCCCAATAGTTATCTGGCCGATCGCCCGAGAGTCCCTGACCTTAATCCATTTCCCATGCGTTGCCTTGCGAACCCTGTCGGCCGAACCCTCGTCGCCCGGTTCGTAGGTGTTGACCGTTTTCTGCTGATCCGATTGCTCCTCCATCTTTACGTGGAGACGGTTTTGAAGATCGTGCAGGCCCTTGAGATTCTGTGAAGGCGAGGACGGCATGACGTTGTCGGGAACCAATCCAAGCGACAAAAACTTGTAGGGCCCGCCTTGGCTGCCTGTCCACGGTCGCTCGATCAACGGGGGAAGGTCAACGTCGCAAGCAAACGTGGCAACCGTCCTGTTCTCGGGGATCCACACGTCTTGGAGCCAAATCATCGGCTTCAACTCGTCGTCATCAACGGCATCGCCGGCGGCAATGTCACGGACAAAGTCCGGGTTGTCGGTCGTGTTCTTCGAGGTGGGCGTCAACTTCTTTTGGACCGCCTTGTCGTACCCCGGCTCGGCCTGCATCTTGT
>CAZSKE010000141.1:0-1549 GCA_964607325.1 uncultured bacterium
GCGGTTTCCTTGGGCCTTTACCACATGCTCCAACTGGGCCAAATGAGGCATGATTATTATTTACTTCCGGATCTTCCGTGGATTCTCGTACTGGCCGCCGAGGGGGCGGAGAGGGCTTGGCGATCGACGATGGGCCGGATACTTCTGGTGATACTGGTGGCGGTGCAGATGGTGACGACCGATAGGATGATCCGTCCCTTGTGGTCGGGGGAACAAGTCGGGGTGGCCCGCGAGCTGATTCATCCCCCCTCCCTCGGAAGCTTGAAGGAGGCAACGCCTCCGAACGCCCTTTGCGTGGTGGGCCCCGATTTGTCCAAGAGCATATTATTTTACTATCTGGACCGGAAGGGTTTCGGTTTCGACGATGTGGAGGAACTCGCGGCGGTGCGCTCTGACGGGCGTCCCGTCCTGGAGGATTGGATTCGCCGGGGCGCGAGGTACCTCTATGCCAATGTCCCGCCACAGTTCATCCCGGCGAGAATCCGGCCCTATCTGGGGCGGCGTCTGGCGGGGGTCAACTATTTCAACGTATACGAACTGAAAATCCCTTCCGAACGCTTAAAAACGAAACCATGAAAATGCTCTTTGAAACCCCAAGGCCAATGTGATTAGAAATTGGTTATTGGTTGTTTTATTGTGAATTATGTCTTTCTGGCCGCCGGAAAATTTTAACGGGTGTAATATATAAACCTCAGCAATTATTGACATAGGAATCCAATATGGTCGGCCCCAGCACCATCGTCATTTTGCTTCTCTCGGGCTTCTGTCTCTACGCGGCCCTACAGCATCTTGTCGGGTATTTTTCCTTACGAGACAAGAACCTCTCGCGAGGGCTGTTCGGTCTCATGGCGTTGGTGGCGTCCACTTACGCGTATCCAACCTTGTTGATTCTTCAATCGGCGGATTCCGTGGCCTATGGTCATGGTCTTCAATGGGATCTTTTTGTTTTCCTGACGATCCTACTCATGTTTCTTTGGTATTCGGCCCTTCACACCGGCTACTGGAAATCGCGGATCCTCGCGACGTTGAGCGTCCTGATCGTGGGGCTTCTGGTCGTCAACGCGTTTCTTCCGAACAGTCTTTTCGCGTCGACCATCGAGGATTTCGCCCGAAAACCCTTCCCCTGGGGCGAGACAGCGAGTTGGGCGAGACCTCGGGTTACTGTTTGGACGGGGTGCTTCTATCTGGTTCTATTCTCGGTTTTCTTATACGCGACGAGGGGCGGAGTGGAGCGTTGGCGTCAAAGCGGCGGTCGAAGCTTCGGATTCCTTGTTTGCATGATCGCGGCGTGGTTGATCGGCGTTCACGCGATGCTGTCGGATTATCGTGTCGTGTCGGGGCACCATCACACTGGGATCGGCGTTTTCTTTTTCCTTATTTACATGGGTGTCGAGCTCGCCCTCGAGGGTTGGCGCCGGGAGGAATTCCACGAGGAGATCTTGAATTCAGTCAACGACGCTCTTTTCGTGCACGATCCGGCGACTGGCAGGATCCTGCAGGTGAACGAGGCGGCCGTCCAAATGTACCGCGTGGACCGGGGCAGGCTCTT
>CAZSKE010000141.1:1559-6160 GCA_964607325.1 uncultured bacterium
GCCGGTATAGACGAGATCAGTTTTCCCGGAGGGGCGGACAAGAGGAAAACCGCCTTGGATCGGATTCAGCGGACTGTTCGCGAGGGGCCTCAAGTTTTCGAGTGGCAAGCTTGTCGAGGGGATGGCGCCTCCTTCTGGGCCGAAGTGGCCCTGCGGGCGGGTTCCGTGGGAGGGAAACCGCGAGTGATCGCCGTGGTGCGCGACATCACGGAGCGGCACGCGGCCATCGCGGCCATGCGTGAGAGCGAGCAGAAATTCCGCAATGTGGTCGAAGTCTGCCCCCTTGGGATGCATTTCTACCGTTTGGACTCGAAGGGTCAGCTGGTATTCAGCGGGGGCAATCCGGCCGCCGACAAGATTCTCCAGATTGATCATCGGGTTTTGGAGGGAAAAACCATCGAGGAGGCGTTTCCATCGCTCAAGGATACGGAAACGCCCTGGCGTTACCTTCTGGCCGCGCAGGAAGGGGTGCCCTGGCACACCGAGAGCAACCAATACAAGGACGGCCGAATCGAAGGGATTTTTGAGGTGTACGCCGTGCAGACTCAACCGGGCGAGATGGCGGCTCTTTTCCATGACGTGACGCGGAGACGGCGTGACGAGGAAGACCGCCGCCAGATGGAAGCGCGACTCCAGGAAACCCAGCGGCTCGAAAGCTTGGGTGTCCTCGCGGGCGGCATCGCCCATGATTTCAACAATCTGTTGATGGCCGTGCGCGGGAACGTTGAAACCCTGCTGAAGGGTCCCGCGCTCGACCGTGAGGGACAGGAGGCTCTGCGCGGCATCGAGAAGGCCGCTCAACGCGCGGGAGATCTGAGCCGCCAGTTGTTGGCCTACGCGGGGCAAGGGAAGTTCTCCATCGAAACGCTGGATCTCCGGCAAGTGGCCGCCGAGATCGGTCGCGTGATCGAGGTGGGAATGTCCAAAAAGGCCAAGCTTGAATACCGGTTCGAGGAGGCCCTGCCGAACGTCCGGGGCGACGCGACGCAATTACGGCAGGTGTTGCTCAACTTGATGACCAACGCCTCCGAGGCGTTGGGAGACGAGCCGGGCACCATCACGGTTTCCCTTCGGCGGAAGAACAAGGGGGAAGACGAGGGACACCCGGAGTCGGGAGAGTGCGTGGAAATGAGCGTCACCGACACGGGATGCGGCATGGACGCCGAAACCCAGGAGCGCATTTTCGAGCCGTTTTTCACCACCAAATTCACGGGACGGGGATTGGGCCTGGCCGCCGTGAGGGGCATTGTGCGTTCACACCAGGGGTCGGTTCGTGTCCAGAGCGCGCCGGGGAGCGGCACCGTCATCTCCGTGGACTTGCCCGCATCTCCCGAGGCAACATCGACCGTCCCCGTTCGCGATCCCAAGGAGGTTCCGGTCGTATTTTCCGGTCAAGCGATTCTGGCCGACGACGACGAGGCCGTACGGGGCGTGACGCGCCGGATGCTGGAGCGTTTGGGCTTCCAGGTGTCGGAAGCGAACGAAGGGCGGCAAGCGCTTCAAATGGCGACGAACCGGGAAAACGACCTAGCGGTGGTGGTTTTGGATCTCACCATGCCCGGTTTGGACGGCGCCGAGGTTTTCAAGGGCATCCGCCAATCCCAGCCGAAACTGCCCGTGGTGGTGGTCAGTGGATACAGCCCGGAGGACGTGGCCGGGCGTATCCGGGACTTGAGAGCGCGCGCGTTTCTTCAAAAACCGTTCACGCAAAAAGAATTGGCCCAGGCGCTCCACCAAGCCGGAGTCGGGTAAGACCCTCGCCGCTTTTTCCCGCGGCGACGACTAACGGCCCTCCTGTTTCTTCAGCCATTCTTCTTGAAGCGCCAAGGTCGCGTGCGAGGAGGGCTTGGCGTTCACCGGAAGGGGAGGCCGAAAGGCCTTGAACTGCTCCAAGGCGTGGAAAAAAGCCTCGTTGAAATCGTCCCGGTCGTCGGCGCGGAGGAGGCCCCGCTTGACCGCGGTGCCGTGGATTTTTGGGTCCAACATGGGGCGACTCCTCCTGTCCGCGTATTATGGACGTCGCGGACGTATCTTGATCCCGATTCGGATAAAATGCCGCCTATGAACAAAGACATTTTCGAGCGAACCGTCCAGGAGGCTCTGTCGGAGCTTCCCCGGGAGCTTCAAAAGGCGTTGAAAACGGTTCAAATCGTGATCCAGGATTCGCCTCGACGGGAGGAACTGGAACGCACCGGCGTATCGGAGGACGGGGATCTTTACGGGTTGTTCGACGGAGTGGCTCTTGGCGACAAGACCGTCACGAACGAACAGCCTTTTCCCGACCGCGTCATCCTTTACCGCCGAGCCCTCGTGGCGGATTATCCGAACCCTGAGGATTTGCGACGCGAGATTCGCGTCACGCTCATCCACGAACTGGGGCATTTTTTCGGCTTCGACGAGGACGATTTGAAAAAACGCGGTTTAGGTTGACCCGTCCGGTTTGAACCGCGGAGGATTTCGTAAGACGTCATCCCTCCTCGACGCTTATCGCGCCTCCTCAGGATGACAGCGGACGCTGACATTCGCGTTTACGGTTGGAGGGCCGCGCTTGGGTGAAAAGGGGAAGGTTGGTTTCAACTGGGGCAGTTGGTTTCGGGTTCCCGCCGAATTTTTCCAGGAAATGCTTCTCGTCGGGGCTTTCCGCCAGCATTTCCAGCATGGCTTTATGGATCAGTCCGTTGGTGACCAGGGCGTTTTCTCCCAATAAATCGAACGGCGCGCCGGTGATGTCGGTCACCAACGCTCCCGCCTCTTGCGCGATCAGGCTCCCCGCCGCCATATCCCAAATCTGGATGCCGCGTTCCCAGAATCCGTCGAATCGTCCCGCGCCCAAGTAACAGAGATTCAAGGCCGCGGCGCCGTCCCGTCTTACCGCCTGGCTTCTCAGGATGAACCGCTTGAAGTTCTCCAGGTTGTAGAGGGTTTCCTTGACGTGGTAGGCGAAACCCGTGCAAAGGAGCGCCCGGGAAAGGTCGGGAACCTTCGAGACGCGAATCGGTTTTCCATTCAAAGCGGCGCCGTTTCCTCGCTCGGCGGTGAACAGCTCGTTCCGCAGGCAATCGAAAACCACGCCCGCCACGGGACGCATATCCTCCAACAAGGCGATCGAACAGCAAAAGAAGGGATAGGCGTGGGCGTAGTTGGTGGTGCCGTCGAGCGGGTCCACCACCCAAGTGAAACGCCCCCGGGGCCCACTGCGGCCCGACTCCTCGCCCCAGAAACCGTGGGAGGGAAAGCGGCCGCGCAGGAAGGACCGGACGGTTTTCTCACAGAGCTTGTCCACGTGCGTCACGAGGTTGAGGGTATTGCCGCCCTTCAACGCCACCCTCAAGGGTTTACCGTAGAAACGTTTTTGGATCGCGCCAGCGCGCCGGGCGGCCGCGATCGCGGCGGTCAGGATTTTGGACATGGGAGCCCTTCGGAAGTCGGCCTCAGGCGGTCGAGCTTCGGGTGAGACAGGAGGGCATTATAGGGAAGAACGCGGGCGACGTTTTGTGTGCGGCGTTTTTCAACCCCTTGACTTTTGTGCCGTCGTTCTTATTTCTCCTTTAAACAAGTTGAATAAAGACAACAGGAAGGAGCGGCGCCATGACATTCGCGACAATCCAAAAAAGCTCGGGAAACAACCAAGCCCTGGGGCCGTACGGGTTTATCGAGGAAATGGACCGGATGTTCGACGATTTTTTGGGGTTTCGGCGGGGCGAGGATTCCCCCCTTTCCCGTTGGGCCTGGAACCCGGCCGTCGATATTTGTGAAACCCAGGAGGCGTATGTCCTCAAGGCCGAACTGCCCGGTTTGAAAAAGGACGAAGTCAAGATCACGCTGGCGAACAACGTCCTTTCGATCGCCGGAGAGAAAAAGAGCGAAACAACGAGCGAAAAAAGCAAGATTCACCGCGTGGAAAGGGTCACGGGCGCCTTCCAACGCAGTTTTTCGCTCCCGATGGCCGTCAAGGGCGACAAGATCGAGGCCTCCTACAAGGATGGAGTGCTGGAAATCACCGTGCCCAAGAGCGACGAATCGAAACCCCGAGAAATCGAGGTGAAGCTGAATTAAGACCGTGGAGGGCGGAGGAGGAGCGATAACGCTTTCCTGAATCACGCGGGAGGGCGTTCTCCGGCCTCCTCCGCTACCCTCGGCGTGGCTGAGCGCGAGTTTGCGGCCCCGCAGGGCGGTGGTGAGATCCCGGGAGTCCTCGGAAAGGATTTCCCTGGCGCGATAATTTGGGGGGCTTTTTTATTTGTCCTCCGGCCGTTAAAGTGACGTCATGCGTCGAAATCCCCTGATAGTCTCCGCCGTCCTTTTCCTGCTTTTCCTGTTCGCGCTGTGGCTGAACGCGCCTCCGAAGGAGCCGCTGTTGACCACGAGTGGTGGTCGTTTGGCCGTCGTCCAGGGAACGCGGGTTCGCTGGTTCGACCCGGCGGACGGCAAACCGCTTTCCTCCCAGAAGCTCCCTCGCGAGCCCCGTCAGGTTCTGGATGTCGAGGGCGCTCTGGCCTATGTGCCAAAAAAGTCCGACGACCTCCATGTCCTGCGGCCCGATGGCGAGTGGGAAATCGTAGAGCCCCCCGAGAGGTCTTCCGGGACGGGGCGATGGGCTT
>CAZSKE010000142.1:0-6111 GCA_964607325.1 uncultured bacterium
CCGGCTAAAACCCGGGCGAGCCCTTGCAGATCGGCGCGCTTTCAGAGATGCTTTTGGCCGCTTTCTTGGTCGAAAGCGGCCGCTTAATCGAAAAACAGATCCCTCGCATGTTCGGGATGACAGCACAAGATGGGTGGTTTTCAACAGCCCGATATGTTCATGGCGTGTTTTCTCTTAAAATCTTGTTTTAATCGGATAATTTTGATCTTCGGATGAACTTTTACCCACTCGCCAGGGAGAAGACCCACAATAAAAACAAACTCGTTTGGCGGATTAAACCGGGCCTCGTTTGAAGGCGCGGCCATAGGCGAAAGGTTCCAGCTCCAGGTCCGTGTCCTCGCCACGCAACATCTGGTCCACCAGAATCCCCGTGGCGGGCGCCAATAAAAATCCGTGGGACATATGTCCGCAGGCGAGGATCAGACCTTCCCACCCGGGGACGGGACCTAAAAAGGGTTTCCCGTCGGGAGTCCCCGGCCTCAACCCTGCCCATCGCGATTCCATCCGAGCCATGCGCAACCCGGGAACCGCCTTGTAGGCCGCCTCCTCGAGTTTATTGACCCCCTCCAAGGTGGTGTTTTTGTTGAACCCGACATCCTCCTCGGTCGACCCCACATAGACCCGGCCATCCGCGCGCGGCACCAAATACCCTTGTGACGTGAAAAGAACCCTCTTCAGCGGGCTTCTCGGCGAACTGAACATCACCACCTGCCCCCGTGAGGGCCGCACGGGAAGGCGCAGGCCCAACCGATCGGCGAGTTGCCCGGACCAAGCGCCGGCGGCTAGAATGACCGTGTCAGCCCCGATTTCCTCGCGAGGCGTTTTCACGCCCGTCACGCGGTTTCCTTCCGTCAAAAAACCCGTCACCGGGGTTTGTTCCCTCACTTCCACTCCCCTGCGGCTCAAAACCCTCGACAAGGCCCGGGTCAGCCTCGGCGGGCGCACTTGGGCCCCTTCGGGCATTTGAAAGGCCGCCGCCACTTCGGGGGAAAGCTCCGGTTCCAATTGCCGGGCCTCGGCCCCGGTCAACCAACCCACGGACACGCCGGATTGTCGCAACCGCTCAAAGATCTCTCGAAGGGCGGAGGGTTCCTCCTCCCCGAAGGCGACCTCCAAGTGCCCCCCGCGGTGGAATTCGGGGTCCACCCCCGACTCCTGGGCCAGCAATTCCACCCAGGGTTCGAAAAGTTGAAGCGAAAAAACCGACAGGTCGAAATAAGGGGCGCCACAGAAGGCCGCCCCCTTGAGGGAAAGATACCCGGCCCCGGCCCAGGAGGATTCCCGGCCGATCTCGTTTTTCTCCAATACCACGGGTTGGATACCACGACGTGAAAGCGTCTCGGCGATCGAAAGGCCGATGACACCGCCGCCGACGATGAGAATCCGACGACCCAAGGAAACCCTCGCGTGAAATATTGGATTCAGGGCCATTATGGACCCGTCTTGAAAGGGTGTCCATCGGCGAAGGCGATCGCGATGACGGGAGCTTTGTGGTTCTGAGTGAGGGACTACGTATCACACATAACACGAAGCGATTTTCTATTTTTCGGGTTCTTGGATCCTGCCCAACAAGCGGAGAAGGCCGTCCAAAATGGTGTACGGATGGGGGGGGCAACCGGGGATATAGAGATCCACGGGAAGGGTCGAATCAACGCCGTCGTGGACATGGGGGAGTCCCGCGTAAGGCCCTCCGGAAACCGCGCAAGCCCCCACGGCGATGACGATTTTAGGGTCGGGGACGGCCTCATAGGTCTTCTCAAGCGCGCGTTTCATGTTTTCGGTCACCGGGCCGGTGATCAAAAGCCCGTCGGCGTGCCGCGGGGACGCCACAAACTGGATGCCGAACCGCCCAAGATCGTAGGCGAGCGTGTTCAAAACGTTCACGTCCGCCTCGCACGCAGCGCACCCCCCCGCGCTGACCTGGCGTAATTTCAGCGATCGGCCGAAAAGAGCCCGCGTCTTCTTTTCAAGGGCCTCAGCCAGCACCGGGGCGTTCCCCTGGAGCGACAAGTCCGCGCGTTTTCTGGCGGACATCCGGTAGTTCCGTGTGAACACGATCGCGCCCGAGGGGCACGGTTCCACGCAAGCGGCGCAGAATAGGCATCGCCCCAGGTCGATCTGGAGACCCCTCGCGTCCCGAATCGCGTCTGTCGGGCAAGCTTCCACGCATTTCCGGCACCCCTCGACACACCGGGTCGTGTACAACTCGGGTCGCCCACGATACCGATCCGGGAGGGAGTCGGGAGCCGGGGGGAAAGGCGCCGTCCGGTATCCTTGTCGCCATCGAGCTAGGAGTGTTTTGATCATTAGAGGTCGTGCCCGCAATAGGATAAATTGAAGCTTTTGTTGCAAAGCGGAAAATCGGAAATGGCCTGTCCACGGAGCGCCTGGGCCAACCCCGCCCAATTATGAAAGGAAGGATCCACGACTTTATAGAGGAGGAATCTTCCCAGTCCGTCCGTCAACGCCACATGGCAAATCTCGCCCCGCCAACCCTCCACCATGGAAACCGCCAAATGATTGGGTTTAAGGGCGCCCACGCTTCCCAGAAGGAGTCCCTCCGGCAGGGCCTTCAACTGCTCGAGCACAAACGACGCGGACCGTTGGATCTCGAGCCATCGGACATAAGCGCGGGAGAAAACATCGCCCGCGTTTTGGGTCGTAACCGGGATCTGGGCGAAACGGTAAATGCCCATGGGAAACTGGTTCCGTACGTCCCTTGGAACGCCGCAGGCGCGCGCCGCCACGCCCACCATCCCCAACGCCTCGCATTCCTCCATACGAACGACCCCGGTGCCCTCAAACCGCCCCATGACGGAGGGGGACGCCCACATCAAGCCCACGGCGGATCGTAAATCCCTCATGATTCTTTCGAGGCGGTCCCCCATTTTTTTCGCGCGTTCCGGCTCGAGATCCCACGATACGCCCCCCGGCCGGACGCAATCCCGACCAAACCGGTTTCCGCAGAAGAGCGCCGTAAGGTTGAGGATGTCCCCGCGAATTCTTCCACAATAGGAAGCGGTCGGGAGATAGCCGACGTCCCCCGCCATCGCCCCCAGGTCCCCCGCGTGGTTGGCCAGGCGCTCCAATTCCAACGCGACGCCGCGAAGCGCCTGGGCGCGCACCGGCGCGCGGCATCCGGAAAGGCTCTCGAGAATCTGCGCGTAGGACAAGGCGTGTCCGATGGTCGTGTCCCCCGCCAGGGTTTCCATGTGGGAAAGGGTTCTTTTGTGCGGCCCGCCTTTCGCGGCTTTTTCCACGCCCCGGTGCTGGTACCCGAGCGATATCTCCAAACTCAGGACTTCCTCGCCGTGGCATTGGAAACGGAAATGACCCGGCTCGATGATGCCCGCGTGGACAGGTCCCACGGCCACCTCGTGGATTTCACCGCCTTGCACCTGGAAATAATCGGTGACCCCGACCGGATGGAACGGGAAACGCACCGGCTTGAGCCAGGGATGCCCCTCGGGTTTCACGCCGGTTTCTTCCGCGATCTCTCGCTCGAACAAATGCGCCGCGGGGCAATCGGGCGTGAAGGCGGCATAGGAACCCCCGATCGAGGTCCCCAAAACCCTCAATCGGCCTTTTGACTCGAGAGCCTGGACCGCGATCATTTTGATTCGGCCGCCCTCGTCGGGGATCGCCAACAAAACCGCGAGGCGCGCGTCCGAAGCGCGCAGAATCCCACGAAAATCCTCGATCCCCACCATGGGGATCCCTTCCAACGGCGCTGAATCCCCGTTGCGCATTTCCGGTAGGTGTTCGTGGATTCTCACGGGCCCACCCACACGAGCGCGATCTCATGGAAAGCTTGTTCGAGCCACGGAGGGAGAACCACCCCTAAAACCAACACGACCAACCCCAAGGCGATCGGGGGCAGAACAGACAGAAGCGGCTCCCGTTTGGCCGAGAGACTCCGGGGGCCCTCCCCCTGGGTCATGTTAAGAACGGGGGTCAACATGGCCACGAAGGATATCACCAGAAAAACCATGAAAAGGATCGCCACGTAAGGACGTCCCTGCTCCAGAGAGCCTTTTAATATTGAGAATTCGCTGAAAAACGTGCCGAAAGGCGGCGAGCCCGAGAGCGAAAGAAACCCGGCCATCCAAAGAACGCCGGTGACAGGAGCTATTCGGGATATTCCCCGCACCTCCTGGATGGTTTTCGTTTTGTAAAGACCCAGGATGTTGCCAGCCGACAGGAACATCAACGCTTTCGTCATGGAGTGGTTGACCACATGGAAGACCGCGCCGAACGCCGCCGCGCCCCCCACTCCGACTCCCAAGGCGAGGATTCCCATGTGTTCCACGCTGGAATAAGCCAACAGGCGCTTGTAGTCCGTTTGACCCAGAAGAAAAACCGCCGCGAACGCCATGGACAACAGGCCGAAATCCACCAGAAGATCCCGCGCGAAAGGACCCAGTTGCGCCGCGACACAAACCTGCAGAACCCTTAATATGCCTAAAAACGCGCAGTTGAGAAGCGCCCCGGACAAAAGCGCCGAAACCACCGAGGGGGATTCGCTGTGAGCGTCCGGTAGCCAGGTGTGCATGGGCGCCAACCCCATCTTGGTCCCGTAACCCACCAACAAGCAGAGAAAACCCGCCTTCAACCATGCGGGATTCAGAAAAGAGGCTTTTTTCAAAAGATCCCCAAGCACCAGCGACACGTGTCCCCCGGAGGAAGGTCCCGACGCGACGGCCAGGAAGAAATTACCCAATAACGCCAAGGCGATGCCCACCGAGCAAATCAACAGGTATTTCCAGGTGGCTTCCAAGGACCGATGGTGGCGGTGGTAGTAAACAAGAGGCGCGCTCGCCAACGTGGTGGCCTCGATGCCCACCCACAAGAGCCCGAAATGGTGGCTAACGGTCACAAGGGTCATGGAGGCCAGGAAAATCAGGAGACATCCCGTAAAAACCGCTTCCGGCCCGTTGGAAAACAACAAGCCTTCCTCGGCGTCTCGACCCGGCACATGCCCCTCACGGGACAGGAATCCGACGGCGTAAAAGGCCGCGGCGAGGAAAAGCGCCGAGAGGACGGACAAGAAAAAGGCGCCGGAAGCGTCGACCGAAAACCACCCATTCGCGAAAGAGCGCTCCCCGATTCCGGCCACGCATGCCGCCGTGAGCGCCGCGTGGCATAGGGCCGTCAAAACCAGCAAAACGCGGCGCGGTCGGTCCCATGGCAGGGCGAAGGCCAACAACCCCGCGATCGTGGGCACGAGAAGAAGGGCTGGGATCATGGCTCCACATCCCGCAACTCAGACAACCGGTCCGTCTCGATGTGGTCGAACTCTCGGTTGATGTGAAACATGGTGATGCCCATCACGAAAACCGCGACGAAAATATCCAGGAAAATCCCCATCTCCACCAGGAAAGGCTCCTCATGAACCAACGCGATGCCGAAGGCGTAGATGCCGTTTTCCATCACCAAGTATCCCAACACCTGGAACAAGGCGGTGCGGCGTCCCACGATGAGAAATAAACCCGTCAGGATCGAGAAAAAAGCCACGGGAACCACCCAAGGATCGCCGCCCACCTCGGGAATGGAAAGCTTGGCCCCGAGCCAAAGGGAAATGCCGAGGAACAGGACGCCGATCAAGAGGGAGAGCGAATAACCGACATAGGGCTCCACTTCCCGTCGGACGCCGGCTTCGCGAAGCGCCCGCGACAGAAGCCAGGGAAAAACGATGCCTTTCAACCCCGCGCCACAGGTCGCCAAAAAAATCGTCGGAAGCGTGGAGGCGTGAACCCCGGAGAAAAGTGCTAGAAACCCGAGTAAAACGCCTTGAATGGCCACGGATCGGATGCAAGCCCTCAGCCGACTCGAGCCGAGCAGGGCGAGGTTCGTCAGAACCAGGGCCAGGAGCAGGAGGTGTGTGCCGACGCTCATGCCAGCACCAGGATCAAGGCCACCGTCGAGAGAACCCCGGCGGCCGTGAGTAACTGTGGAACTCGAGACAAACGCAATCGGGACATCGTGGATTCCACCAAGCCCGTCACAATCGCCAAGGCGAACATGGCTCCCAGGAACCACGCCCCTCCCGTCCAGGCGTCCATACCCTTCAAGGGCGCCACGACCCCGATCAAGAGCGTTCCTAGAATCCAC
>CAZSKE010000143.1:0-6051 GCA_964607325.1 uncultured bacterium
GGACTTGCGGCCATCCCGCCACATGAGGCTCCACGCGGGCGGATTTTTGCGCGTCCTGCACCATTTGAAATCCCGGCAGGTTCTGGAACTTCGCGGCCGCGGAAAACGATCCCGGCACGATGATCATGCCCAATTCCTGCATCCTCTGCCATTTCCAAAGCTGGTTCGCGGGGGACATCTCGAACTGGATGAAATCCCAGGCCGCTTGCCGGCTTTCGGGGCTCGAAGACACGTTCAAAACATAAACTTGGCCCCCGAGATGCGCGGCGGATCCGGCGGGTCCGACCGGAAGCGGCGCGACCCCGAACGTGTCGACCGGAAGCCCGTAACGGTTGACAAGGGACGGGACCTGGTCCGCGGTGCCGAAAATCATGGCCACCTTCCCGAGCGCGAACAAATGCAAAAGGTCGGCTTCGCGCATGAGCGGATTGGGTTGGAGCACGTCGTATTTCCAACGAAGGTCCTTCCAGAACTGAAGCGCCCTCACGGCGCCCGCGCCACCGAACGAGGCGCGTGGCTTACCCCCTTCCTCCCGGACCATGTCGCCGCCGGCTTGCCAAACGAAATCCTGGAAGTACCAGGTTTTGGGAACCAAGCCCAGACCGTAAAGGCCCTGGTCTCGACGGGTCAAAGCCTTGGCGTGGAAAACCAACTCGGCCCAAGTGGTCGGAGGAGCCTCGGGATCCAGGCCCATACCGCGGAAGACGTCCTTTCGATACAAGAGAAAAAGGAAGTGCGTGTCGGCGGGAACACCGTACGTTCGCGGACCCACCCGCACGCTTTCCCAATACAGGGGCTCGATGAAATACCGTTGATCCCATTTCTCAAGATAGGCGTCCACGGGCGCTAGAAAGCCCTTGGCCGCCAGGGTAGGAATGGCTCCCGCCCAAACCTTGACCAAGTCTGGCCCTTTTCCCCCGGCCATGATGGTGATGAACTCCTCCGGACGGTACTCGCGCTCATATCCCGCCACCACCACTCCCGGATGGGAGGCTTCGAACCTCCGAACGGTCTCCTCCCAGATTTTTCGTTCCTTGGGCATGGAAGCGGGCGGCGCGTTCCAGGTCGTGAGACGGATCTTGGACCGGTCCCGAAGCGTCACGCGATGGCCGCGTAAAAGGCCCTGACTCAAGGTCAGGGCGAAAAAAGCCGCGAGGGCCAGAAAAATAAATTTCCTCATGTAAATGTCGCGATTCCGGTGGAAAAGTAACTTCAAAATAGCATTATACGAAGCCCGGGGGCCGGAAAACATCGAAAACACCCTATAGATAGAGGGAGGAACGCGAAGAATGACACCGGGGTCCCGATGAACGGGCGCGACAAAGGCTTAAACCAAACAACGCTCATCGAGGTTCGCCACGGATGATAGCGGCCACTGTCATCCCGGGAAAGTTTTCAAAAACCCATCGTCGGTGGCGACTTTTTGGAATGATCAGGGCGTGGTCACGAGCGTGACAACCGCGCGGCGTTGCTTTTCGGGAGGCGCGGGTCCCGCGGGCGTGGAAAGGGGATCGCGGGTGCCGTAACCCACGACGGAAATGGAGGCCGGCTCCACCCGCAGTTCTCGCGCCAAGAAGTCACGAACGGCCGCCGCCCGCGCGTGCGAAGTGAGGATCGGGTCTCCCGTCTCGGTGACATCCGCGTACCCCAGCACCCGGAGCGTGCTTTTGGCCAAGTAGGGCCGGATGGATTCCACGGCGCCGCGAAGCTCCTTGACGGCCTCCTCCCCCAAGGAAGCCGACCGGTCGTCGAAAAAGACCGTCGCGAGGTTGAGACTCATCTGTTGGGAGTTGCCGGTGGCGATCTCAGGCTCCATCTGAAGAGCGACTTGCGTGGTTTGCCCTCGGTTGCCCGCCGCGTCGGCCGCCTCGAAAACCACGGAGAAGAAAGCGCCGGGCGCCGCGGCCGTCGCACCGCCTCGATCGCTGGCGCCATCCCAAACCCATGTCTTCGGGAAAGGTGGCGTTCCGGAATCCGTCTTGAACGGTCTTCCCCATTCGTCCCTCACGATGACCTTCCAGGCGACCACTCCGACCGCGTCTTCCGCGCGAAGGAGCGCCCGAACAGGCGTTTTGGCCGGCGCCACGAATCCCGGCTTCAAATCCGTTGACACCGAGGGGGCAAGGGTATCGAGTGTGATCGGATTGGATTCGTCACTCAGGATTTTCCCGTTTTGTTCGCGGACGGAGAGCTTCACGCGATACACGCCGTCAGGAACCACCGAACCATCGGTTCCCCGGCCATCCCAAGCCAAACGCGCGGGAAGGGGTCCTTTCCCGCGAGCCGAATACACCGCGCGGCCTCCCTCCTTCTGGGAAACCGACCAATCCCAGCCCGAAACGACGAACGCGGGGTCGCCCTTCCATCGAAGGATCGTCTCGTCCCTCACTTGATCCCCATTGGGAGAAAAAGCCGCGGGCTCGGCGGATAACGACACGACGGCCAGGATCGAGCGAACCTCCAGCGGTTGGGTGTCCTCGGACGTCAAAACACCCGTTGGTTCGAATGTGCGAAGAACAACCTCGTAGCGGCCATCGGCGACAGGTTTCCCGTCCTCCCCGCGCCCATCCCAGGTGAACGAGGAAGGTGGGGAGCCACTGCCACCGAATTTCCTAACCGCTTTGGCGCCGGATAACCGGAACTCGGCCTCCCATCGACCCGATCCCGCGTGGGACGGTCCAATGAGCGACACCAAGGCGGCATCCTCCTGACCGTCGCCGTTCGGTGAAATCACCCGCGGGTTGACCGAAAAAGCGATCTTTTGAAGTGGCGTTCCGGAAACCGGGCGACCCGTCGCGAGAGCCGTGGGTGTCTCGTCCCCGCCCACCTCGATCTCGGGAGCCCCTTGCGCCGAACGCCCCGGGACCCTCCACCGGTCGAACCGATAGACCGCGGAAAAGGAGGCCATGGGTTTCATTTCCTTTTCGGAGAATCCGCCGGCCACTTGGATCTCGAAAGGACGATCGGGATGCCACCCCGCTCCCAACGTGATGAACCCCAGATCCCCGAAGATATCGTCATAACCCAAACGCGCCGAGTAACGCCTCTGGGACAGAAACCGCTCCACGCCCAATCGCACGCGATTCCTCATGCTCGTGGGTGACAAGGTTCGGTCCACCACTTGGAAGTCCGCCTCGATCCGCATGCGGGGAATGTCCTGGTAGGCCAACCCGAACGTGAAGGAACGCGACACCTCCTCGTCCAACCCGGGGGACCTTCGAACCGAGCCCGTGAGGTCGTGAGCCACCAAGGCCAGGGAGAGGGCGTCACCGTTCCGAAGACGCCAATCGTAAACCCACCCCAAATCGAGGGAAAGGCCGTTGGCCGTGGAAACGGCGGGGATCTCGGCCCGGGACCCGATCAGTTTGACGTTGAAGCCGATCCGAAGATCGCCGTTGGATTGAAGGGGCAGGGCCGCGCTGGCGACCGCCGCTCGGTTGCGCACGACGCCAGGGATTTGGTCCTGGAGAAGGGTGAGGCCGAAAACCGTGCGGTCATGGGTTGGAAAAAGCGCCACCAGATGGCCGCCCCTGGAAAACGCCTCGGGGCGAAAAACACCGCCGATCTGGATCATCGGAACGTTCGCCGAGGAAATGCCCGCGGGATTGATCAGGACCGCGTGGGTGCCCCCGGCGGAAGCCGCGCCGGCTCCTCCCATTCCCAAAGCCCAGGCGTCCTGCTCAAAAAGCAGATCCAGACCCCGGACCGGCGAGACGATCAGCAGGGCTGCCAAGAGCGGCAGGAGAAAACGAGCCCGCGTTGGAGCCGAAGAAGATGTGGGGTGGTTAGGCGACATGGCGTGGACCGTTCCACTCCCTGTCCGTGGCCTTCGCATCACGAGGCTCAACGGAAGGTGGCGGCCCATTGGTAAAGAGTCTTCACCAGAATGAGCTCAATTAATTTTATAGCCAGAACCGCGAAAAGGGGGGAAAGATCCAATCCGCCGGTCCTCTCAGGCGGGACCCATCTGCGAAACGGGCGCAGAAGCGGTTCCGTAAGGGTCGTGACGATGCGAACGAGCGGGTTGTAGGGGTTGGGATCCACCCAACTCAGGATGGCGCGCACCACGACCAGGATGACCGCCAGGAAGCACAGTTCCGCCAGGAGCCACGCCACGGCCGATATCACGTTAGCGATCACAAACATAACCCCAATCCCCCAGGACGTGTTCAGTCGTTGAAGGGTGATGAGTCAGGGTTTCAGAAACGACCCTCGCCCACAACGGATCACGCGTTCTTTATTTTTTGTCCGGGCCCAGTACCACCCACGTGGCCGAGTCGGTCACGAAAACGGATTTGGCGGCTTCCCGGATATCCTTCTTGCTGACTTTCGAGATCTCCTCGGGATACTTGCCCACCCACTCGGCGCCAGGGCCGGAAAGCTCGTACCGCGCGATGGAACCCATCTGCGAGCGATTGGCCTGAAGACCCACCTTGTAGAGCCCCGTGATGTAGGTTTTGGCCCGATGCAGTTCGGCGTCCGTGACATCCGTTTCCGCCAGGGATCGCAGGACTCGAAGCAACTCACGCCGGGCCTCGATTTCCTTGCCGGGAGCGCAACCCACATACGCTTGAAAGACTCCCGAACGCGCAAGGGCCTCGTGGGAGGCGAACACGCTATAGGCCAGGCTTCGCTTCTCCCGCAGTTCGACAAACAACCGGGCCCCCATCCCGTTCAAAAGGGCGCTCATGACCCGGAAGGTGAAATAGACTTTCGAGTCGAATCGAGGCGCCCGAAGACCCAGCACGAGGGTGGCCTGTTTACGATCGAGGGTTTCCCGCTCCTCTTTGGGCGCGAGGCGCGGCGAGACCGCCTTGATCTTCTCCGGGGCCGGTCCCTGTGGCAAATCCGCCAAAACGGATTCCAGCCTTCCTTTCAAGGCCGCGACATCCACGTCACCCACCACCACCACGGTCAAACGACGCCGTCCCGCCCTCGACTTGAACCATTTCGACGCTTTGGCGGCGTTGAAGCCCGCCACGTCCTTTTCCTCGCCCAAGGGAGTGTGCGCGTAAGGAGTTCCGGCGAACGTCAATACATCCGATTTCTGAAGCGCATATTCCCCCGGATCATCGGACAGTCGACGGATCAGCGCCTGTTGAAGTTCCCGTTCCTTGGCCACCTCGTCCTTGTCGAATAGCGGTCGAGTCAAAGCCTGCCCCAGGAGCCCCAGCGCCTCGTCGAATTGAGGAGAAAGCGTGTCCAGGGTCAATCCCCAATAGTCCTTCTCGGCCACCGGGTCGATTCTCGCGGCTAAGGCCTCGACCGCCTCCGCGTATTGCGCGTTGTTCATCCCCCCGGAACCCTTGAGGAGACACTTGGACATCAACGTGGTCAGACCGTATTGTCCGGGTTTCTCGTCGGGAAAGCCCCCCAAGAAAAAGGCCCCCATCGACACCACCGGCAAGTCATGCCTTTCCTTCACGAGAAGCGTCCCGCCGCCCTTCAACGGCAGGCGCCTCAACTCGGTCGCGACCTTTTTCCTCGGCGCGACGCTCGTGACGGTCCCGTCAAGACGAGCCTGGAGTTTTTCCTGCCATTGGGCCGCCGAGAGGGTGGGTTTCTCGCTTTCAGGACGGTAAAGCACCAGGGTCGCGCGCTTCGGCCTCAAGTACTTGTCGCACACGCGGCTCACGTCCTCGGATGAGACATTGTCGAGGGCTTTTAGGAAAGCGGATTCCTTTTCATGGCCTCCCTGCAGTTCCCAAAAACCCAGGCTCTTGGCCATTCCGTCCATGCTCTGCTTCTCGAAAATTTTGGAGGCCTTCACGCGGTTCCGCACCTTGACGAGTTCCTTGGGTTCCACGCCGAGCGCCTTCATCTTGCCCACCTCGGCCATGACATCCTTCCAGCCGTTTCGAGTCGGTCAATCCTTGGAAAACGAACAAACCCCCGTAACGCCCGGTGAAGTGGCCGCTGGAAACCTCGTCGGCCGATCGGGATTTTTCGCGTATCGAGAGGGTCAACCGGCTCGAGGACCCCTCGCCCAGAATCGCCGCGAGGATTTCAATGGCCGCCGCGTCAGGATGGTCCAGAGGGACGGTGGGAAAT
>CAZSKE010000144.1:0-504 GCA_964607325.1 uncultured bacterium
GAGAAAAATTGCTAAGTACGCCTCCGCGCATCATGAAAGGATTGACGGCAGCGGATATCCGCTGGGCCTAAAAGGAGACGATCTCCCGATCCAGGCAAGAATTATTGCCATGGCTGATATATTTGAAGCCCTCACGGCCCAAGACCTGGTGGAATTGAAAAAACAAGCCTACCGGGAAGTATTGTTCCGCCCCAAATACCTGCTGTCCAAGATCCGTTGGACCGATCCGTCGTGGACATTCAAGGGTGCCTGCAAGATCGCCGGCCGTCTCGGGGCCCTCATGACGGGCCGCGACGTGCGCTGACACAAAGCCCGTCCTCCCCCCGCTCCTCGTTCCCCATCCTTCGTGTATATACGGAAGGATTCATCGGGGGACGAGGAAAAACCCATAAAAAAAAGGGGGCGGAATCCTCCGCCCCCTGACGTCACACCCGTTATTACTTGAGAATGACGATCTCCCTTATCTTGAATTCGTGTTTGCCCTGCGTTTTCGGGCTGAGGTTG
>CAZSKE010000144.1:514-6050 GCA_964607325.1 uncultured bacterium
CTTCGACAGGTCCTGGGGAGCGCCTTCCTTGGCCTCGGGAGGCTGGTAGTACTCGTCCAGTCCGAACTTGCTGAACGGGATGGACAGGGTTTCCCATCCGCCTTTCGTCTTGGGCCCTTTGGCCGTGTAGGAATTCTGGTTGGCGTCGTTGAAGCTGAATTGGAATTCCAGCGGCTCGGTGGTGTACACCTTGAAGGAAAGGGCCTTGGCGCCGCGCCAATCCTGCCCGCCCCAGACGTCGCCCGCGCGCATCCAATAACCGCACCATCCGCACTTTTTCATGTCGTATTTGAAGGAACCCAGACGCGCGCCCTTGCCTTCCGGGTCCCGCTCTATCGTTAAGCCGATGGTGGAGCCTTCCTTATCGGCAAAAGGGCCGTAGGCGTTCTTGCCCAGGAGACTGAAATCCTGCGCCACGACGCGGGACGCCTTCACGTCGGCCAAACCGGTCCGCGAAGCCGTTCCCGCGGGTGCCGTGGACACCGGCCCGATCCAGAACGTCGTGGTGCCCTGCGTCTGCGGCTGGAACTGCAGTCCGACGATCTTGGATTTCCTCAAGGGGGCGTTTTTCGGGGCGTCGGGCATCGGGTACTTGGTGGGCTCGAACTTCGAGAGGGGAATCACGAATTCCTCCCAGTCGGACGACAGGACGCGCGCCCTGGGTTTTCTTGTCGTCGGTCAGCCCCACTTGCAACATGCCGGGCTCGGAAGCCTTGGCCGAGAATCTCAGGGCCCCGGCTTTCAACAGGTTCGCTTCCACCGCCGTCCAAACGCCGCCCCATTGCACCAGGGACGCGGTGATCTGCAAGGCGTTCTCGCCCTCGACCGGCCCGGCCACCTGGGCCAGGTTGAGTTTACTGCCGTTATCGTCCTTGAAAACCCCGACGTTTTTGTCCGATTCCACTTGGGACCAGTCCTGGATCACGACGGCTCCCGCCGAACAAGCCAGGAACCCGAACAAAACGGCGCTTATCAGAATTCTTCGCATGACCAACCTCCCGGTGTGATACGGCTTTGAGCCTCAGTCCATTGGACGACATCGCTTCCCGTCAGGGTCGAAATTAAAAACGGGTCTTCTCCATAACGCGCGGGCGATTGGGAGCTGATGAGGAATGTCACCCCCTCTTGATTCCACGCCAAACGAATGAACGCAAGTCACCCTCACCTTCCTCCTCTCCCTCGAGGGAGAGGGCGGCCCGGTGGGCCGGCGGAGCAGGTGAGCAGCAGATCAGTTGAGCAGTTGACAAAACACTGCGAACCTGCGGTCTACTGTTCAACTGCTCTACTGCTCAGGTGAACTATAGTTCTATAGGCGTCCACCACGGGGACCCCAGTAGCAGAGTTCCTCGCATACTCGGAACACGCAACGGGGTACCCCTGAAGTGTTTGCCCTGTAGTGCGGCGAAGCCTCTACTTCAAAGTGGATAAGTTCTAAACTTGTCCACTGCGGGGACTCATCCACGCGAGGGAGAGGACGGCCAACGGCCTTGCTCACGGCAGAAGCGGCACGGCCGCCAGGGCCGTGGGGGCCGTTTCGGTCAGCCACAGGAAACGGTCCATGCGGCCGTGGATGCGGTCGTGCTGACGCATGAACTCGTCCATCTGGGTGGGCGTAAGAACCCGGGCGATCTGGTCCTCCCCGCCCCGGGCCAGAAGACGCACATCGGCTTTCCACTTGTCCCTCAAGTCCTCCATGCTTCGTTTTTGGTCGGTCAAGATGACCGCCACTTGGCGTTTTTGGTCCTGGTTCAACCTCAAATCCGCCGAAAGCTGGGCCGTGAAACGCTCGGTGGGATCCCAACGCTTCAGTGTGTGGTCGAAGTAAACACGCATGGACCAGGCCCCCAGCGCGACGCCCCCCAGGAAAATCAACACCCAATAAACCCGGGCGGACGAGATCGGATTAGTCATGGCGCGCCCCCTCCGTCGTTCCCGCGCCGAGCGCCCAAGTCGTCCCCGCGCTGGGTTGGTTTGAAAAAGCGAAATAGCGGTCCGCGCGAACCCAACCGGATTCGGGCCGCCAGAACGCCGCGACAACCAGAACCGCGGCCACGACGGCGCCCCAGACCGGCCAACGAAAAAGCCGTTCCTCGCCCGAGGCGCCTCGGTCGGCGGCGTCCCGCAGTTGGGCCATCACTCGCCCGGTGAAATCCCCGGGAGGCTCCACCAGGGGCCAACGGTCCACCAGGCCGCGGCAGTCCCGGCATTTTCGAAGGTGGCGCTCCACGTCCGCCTGGTCCCGGGGATCCAAGCGCCCACGCAAGTAATCGGAGGCCTTCGACAGGATTTTTTCGTGGTACATCGCATCCATCCCTTCCCATGTGCCGCCGGCCGTCGGTCTTCCCCGGCCACGAACCGCTCACGCCCGCCGAGGAGCGGGGCTCAAGAACCGTTTCGGCTTCCGGTTAGACGCCGTGCCGTCTCAAGTAGGTCCTTATTTTTGAGCGGGCCCTTCTCAATCGGCCCTTGACCGCGTCCGTCGTCAGGCCCAATTCGCGGGCGACGACCGCGTATTCCACCGAGTCCGCCCCGCCGACTTTTTCCAACACTTGTTTTTCCCCCGCGCTCAGGCGCGTGAAGGCCTCCGTGGGGACCTTCCGAACGTCGCACGGATCCTCGGGAGGGGCCTGGATCAGCGCCGCGGGAACGCGTCGAGCCTCCCCCTCCCAAGCGTCCAAGGACACCATCACGCGACGGCCTTTTCTTTTCAGGACGTCCTTGCAGGTGTTGATGCCGATCCGCGTGAGCCATGTCCTGAACGCGGAGCCTCCCTTGAAACCCGCCAGGGACCGATACGCCTTGATGAAGGAAGCTTGGGCGGCGTCCTCGGCCTCGTGGGCGTCCTTCAGGAACGCCAGGCAAAGCTGGTAGAGCCCCGTCTGGTGGCTTCGCACCAGATGCGCGTAGAGGTCGCGTTCCCCCGCGAGAACGCGCGATATGATTTCTTTCTCGTCGATCGCCGTTCGCTCCGCGGATGAACAAGGAACGACAGGGCGATGTTCCGCCCATTCCCCATCGTCATTCCGCATTGATGTTCGCCATCCACCCCTTTTAATCATAACCATGGGAGAAAGGGGATCACCATCGCTCCGGAAAATTAAAGAAGATATTTTTCGACCCTTCGGGCGTTTGGTGGCCGTCCAATTTCGAAGACCGCCTGTGGACGTCCCCGAATCACCCTTTCGCTTCTTTCCAACAACAGGCCCCCATAAGGCGAGGCGTCCTTCGAAAGCGGTCGGCGAACCGCGATTGTTTGATTTCTGACTCCTCCGCGCTTTTTCAAGATGAAACGAGAAAAATTTTTTACACTCCCGGGGGTCGTGAGGGGCTTTTGGGCCCTTTTTAAGAAGATTTTTAACGCACGAACGGGGTTTTCGCGGTAACCTTCCCCTTGTCTCAAAATAGTTCCAAGCGCCCTTATTGGAGAGTTCCCGCATGCGGCTTCGACAACTGGATTCCTCGAATGTTATTCCCATGTCCTCATGGGGAAGGGTTTTCCTGCTCGCCATCCTCGCCGGGGCCATGTTCCCGGCCGCCCTTCAAGCCGCTCCCCCGCCGTTGTACGTTTCGGGCACCGCCTTGCGCACCGCCTCCTGCGCGGCCGTCACCCTTCGCGGTGTGAACTGCCCGAGCCTCGAGTGGGGCACGGGCGAGGGTCCCGCCAACGGCGGCATCACGGCCGTCGTGGGCTACGCCATCGACACCTTGCACAGCAACATCATCCGTCTTCCCTTGAACCAGGGTTTCTGGAACCTATTCCAATACTCCTACCGCGACCAGGTCGACCGGATCGTCGACATCGTTTCCATCCGCAACTGCTATATCGACCTCGACCTGCACCTGCTGGACGCCAACAACACCACCATGCAGTCCCTCCCGAACAGTGGGAGCGCCGCCTTCTGGACCAACGTGGCCACTCGGTACCGTAACAACCCGGCCTGCCTCTTCGGCTTGTACAACGAACCGTATCCATATAATTGGGACTCTTGGCGAAACAGCATCCAACCGCTCATGACGGCGGTTCGAAACGTTCCCGCCACCAACGTCTGCGTGGTCGGCGGCGACGACTACGCCTACACGATCAACAGCGCCTACAACCTCACGGACTCGACCGGCAACTGGATATGGGATTGCCACATCTATCAGTTCAAGGGAGGCGGACAACCGAGTAACTGGACTTCCAACATCGGTTCCCCCGGCCGCCCGGTGTTCATCGGCGAGTTCGGGTCGGACCCCACGGATGGCGGCTCCTACACGACCTTCATCGCCAACACCTTCCTACCGTGGTTGAACGGCAGGCCTCACAGCGCCACCGCCTGGGGCTTCGTGGCCAACACGGGATGCTCCCACCGCATGATGGACAGTTACTATAATTTGAACAGCTACATGGGCGTTCCCGTTTCCAACTGGCTGACCGGCTATGGAAACCCCGCGGGTTGCAACCCCACGCGCATCACGAACCCGACCGCCAGCACGCCCACACCCCTTCCCAACGTCACACCTTGCTTCTATGTGGACGGTTTGGAAGACGGCAACTTGGCCAACAACACCGGCGGGCCCTGGTTCACCTTCCGGTGGACCACCGTCAACGGCTCTCCCGTCCTTCCCTGGGGCGCCACCCACAGTTGCTCCGAAGCCACGCCCTCCTGCGCCTACATCCTGGATAGCGCGGTCGCCCAATCGGGCACCTATTCGGCCCGCGTCACGGGAACCTATGTGGACGTCGGCCCCACCACTTACACCGGCTTTTCCGTCTCGGCCGAAATCGGCCCCGGTTACACCAACTTGACCTGGGTCACCAACATCTCCTTCTTCGTCCGTTCCAGCACGCCAGCCACCTTCCGGTTCAGCCTCAACAATCCGACGATCGCCAAGAACGCTTATTCCTGGAACGGGACCACGGTAGGCGGCGGCGGCACCGACAACCAGTACGGCTTCAACTTCGTCGTGCCGACGGCCAACACCTGGGTGCAGATCGTCCGGCCCATTTACGCTAACGAATGCGAATTCTGGGGCCCCAATTCCTGCCCTCCCAACGGCGTCACGCTCAACCAGGCCCTCTCGACCGTCCACTCGCTTCAGTTCAATACGCACGGTCCGGATCCGACCTCCACCGTCGCCCTGACCTTCTGGATCGACAACTTGTGCTTGACCGGTTCCCCGCTCCCCATGACCGCCACGCCCAAACCCGGTAACACATCCACTTTCACGCGCACCAACACGCCCGGGCCCACCAGCACGTTCACGCGCACCCCGACGCGCACCCCGACCCGCACCAACACGATCCCCGCGAGCACTCCCACCTTCACGCGCACCAACTCGCCCACGTTCACGCGCACCAGCTCGCCCACGTTCACGCGCACGAACACGACTACATTCACGCGCACGTCCACTCCCACCTTCACGGCCACGCCGACCCGCACCTCCACGCGCACCAACACGATCCCCGCGAACACCAACACCTTCACGCGCACCAACACCGCCACGCGCACGAACACGGCGACGAACACCCGCACGTCCACACCCACCTTCACGT
>CAZSKE010000145.1:0-6005 GCA_964607325.1 uncultured bacterium
GTCTTGATCGGCGAGCCGGGTGTCGGCAAAACCGCCATCGCCGAGGGTCTCGCCCAACGGATTCTATCGGGGGACGTCCCCGAGGGCTTGAAAGGCAAGCGGGTCGTGGCTCTCGATCTCGGCGCCATGGTGGCCGGCGCTAAATACCGCGGCGAGTTCGAGGACCGGCTGAAGGCGTTCTTGAAGGATGTCACGGCCAGCCAGGGCCAAATCATCCTGTTCATCGACGAGTTGCACACCCTCGTGGGCGCGGGAAGGGCCGACGGAAGCCTGGACGCCTCCAACATGCTGAAGCCCGCGTTGGCCCGAGGCGAACTGCGTTGCGTGGGCGCCACCACGCTGGACGAGTACCGCAAGTACGTCGAGAAGGACGCGGCCCTGGAACGGCGCTTCCAGCAGGTGTATGTGGGGGAGCCCACGGTGACCGACACCGTGTCGATCCTCCGCGGCCTGAAGGAGCGCTACGAGGTCCACCACGGGGTGCGCATCCAGGACGCCGCGCTGGTGGCGGCCGCGGTGCTTTCCAACCGGTACATCCCCGCCCGGTTCCTTCCCGACAAAGCCATCGACTTGGTGGACGAGGCGGCCTCCAAGCTCCGCATGGAGATCGATTCCATGCCCGCTGAACTGGACGAGATCGACCGGAAGATCCGCCAACTGGAGGTCGAGCGGCAGGCCCTGCAGAAGGAAAAGGACAAAGCCTCGCGGGAGAGGCTGGAACGCCTCGAGAAGGAATTAGCCGACCTGAAGGAGGCCTCCAGCCGCCTGACGGCTCGCTGGCAGTCCGAGAAGTGGGTGATCCAGAAGTTGCGCCAGGCCAAGGAAGAGCAGGAGGAACTCAAGCGGGAGGAAACCCGGTTCGAGCGGCAGGGGGACCTCGATCGGGTGGCGGAGATCCGCTACGGCGAGGTGCCGCGCTTGTTGGCCCGCTTGAAGGACCTGGAGTCGCGGTTGGCGTCGGTGCAGAAGGACGGCGCCATGTTGCGGGAGGAGGTCACGGACCAGGAGATTGCCGAGGTCGTGGCCAAATGGACTGGCATCCCGGTCTCGAAAATGATGGAGGGGGAGACCCGGAAACTGCTGGGGTTGGAATCCGCGCTCAAATCGCGCGTCATCGGGCAGGACGAGGCCGTGAAAGCCGTGTCGGGCGCCATCCGCCGTTCGCGCGCCGGGTTGTCCGACCCGAAAAGGCCCATGGGAAGCTTCCTGTTCGTGGGTCCCACCGGCGTCGGCAAGACCGAGTTGACCAAGGCCCTGGCGGGGTACTTGTTCGACGACGAGAAGATGTTGGTGCGCATGGACATGAGCGAGTACATGGAAAAGCACTCGGTGTCGCGCTTGATCGGGGCGCCTCCGGGTTATGTGGGGTACGACGAGGGCGGACAGTTGACCGAAGCCGTCCGGCGGCGGCCCTACGCGGTGGTGCTTTTCGACGAGATCGAAAAGGCGCATCCGGACGTGTTCAACCTGCTCCTCCAGGTCCTGGATGACGGCCGCTTGACCGACGGGCAGGGCCGCACGGTGGATTTCAAGAACACCGTGCTGATCATGACCTCCAACGTCGGAAGCCGCGAATTGGCGGACTCGGGTGAAGATGAGGACGCCGCCAAGGACGCCGTGTTGAAGGAAATCCGGCAGTTCTTCCGTCCCGAGTTCCTGAACCGAGTGGACGAGATCGTGGTGTTCAGGCGCCTGACCGCCGGACACATGGAAGAGATCGTGACCCTTCAATTGGACGACGTGCGCAAACGCCTGGAGGATCGCAAGGTCGGTTTGGCCGTGACCTCGCGGGGGCTCGCTTGGTTGGCGGAGCGGGGTTACGACCCCGTGTTCGGGGCCCGTCCCTTGAAGCGGATGATCCAGCGCGAAATTGTCGACAAGCTCGCCCTGTGGTTGCTGGAGGGCAAGCTCCACGACGGCCAGACCGTGCAGGTGGACGCCAAGAACGGGGAACTGGTCCTGCAATAAAGGCGGTCGTTGGCGGTGCCCTGTAAGCGGTGGGTTGACGGCGGTAACGGACCCCTGTCGGCCAGCGGAGAACGCGCTTGGAAGGGCCGCCTGAGGGATCGGGCGTTTTGAGGGTTTCCGGATCACCTATGGCGGATGTTTCCATGACACGCTTTTCCACGACACTTTTCGCCTTGTTTCTCCTCGCCGCGCCATCGGCCGCCAGCGTTTCAACCTCCCCCGCTCCCGCCGCGCCTGTCGCCGTCACCCTCGTTCCGGAAAGCGGGACTTTCCAACCGGGCCAGCCCCTCAGGGTTTTGTTTCGTTTCGAAATCCAACCGGGATGGCACACTTATTGGAGAAATCCCGGTGAGACCGGGCGGCCGGTCAGCGTGATCTGGGATCTACCCCCGGGTTGGAAAAACTCCGGGTTGGCTTTTCCCTTGCCCGTTCGTTTGGAGCGGTCAGGCCGGGTGGTGTTCGGCTACGAGGGGACGATGAACCTCGTTTCCACCCTGATCCCCTCGGGGGAAACCCCATCGAAACCCGCCACGCTTCGAGTTTCCGTCGCTTGGGTTTCCGGTCGCGGCCGCGAGGAGGCGAGCGGGGAGAGGGCCTTTCGACTCGACGTGAGGCCGGGCCCGCCCCCAGTCTCCCCGCCGGAGGGGATCCGGGAGGCGATGGCTTTCATGCCGAGTTTGGCGCGGCCCGCCACGATCCGGGACATCCTGGCCGGGGGATGGAGTCTGGAGTTTCCCGCCGATTGGCTCGGGGGTTTCTCGGGTGGACGACTCGAGTTTTATCCGGAAAACCGGGAAGGCGTGCTTTTCTCCAAGCCGATCCTGGGTCGGGTGAAAGACCGCTCGGTTGTTTTTCCGATGCGTCTCGACCTGAAACGCTTGAGGGGCGCCCAGGTGGAGGGCTTGGTGGGGACGGGAAGCGGGGGGCCGATTCTGAGGGTTTTTGCCACCGTCCCCCCGGCGATGGGCGAATGGTTCTGGAGGGGCTTGGCCTTTCTCCTCCTCGGCCTCTCGATCCTCCTGACCGTTCTGTCCTGGCGGAAATGAGAATCGGGGTCAGACTCCAGAATCCAGAATTACAGGTTTCGAAGCCAAGTTTCTTTTTTCTCTCTTTCCTCCGGATGCTTTTCCCAAATGCTCTTTTGTCGCTTGAAGGCTTCATGAATGGTGGTCGGTTGAACCTTGAAATGAGCCGCTATTTCCGTTTGCATTTTCCCCGCGCATTCAACCATCCAGTAGGTCGTCTCACCGATCAGACGGCTCCTTTTCCAACCGACCGGTTCTTGACCCAATCCCTCACGGACCAGTAAAGCCTCCCACACTTGGCGCGTGGTTATTTTGATTTTTAAGGTCGCCTTGAGACCGGAGCCCGATTCACGATGCGCTTTCATTTCGAAATTCTCGTCTCCCAAGATTCTCCCGGACCGCAGGTCGTAAAGATCCCCACGGTGCCCCTCTCCTAAGGCTTCCAGCACGTATTGCCGGTATCGCTTTCGGGCGACCGGCTTGATTTTTGAAAACGACCGCAATACCTCTTCCGCTTCCACGGGCGCCAACGGTTTTTTTTCATCTTTGACATACTGCCCGTGACTGGTCCAAGGGTAATTTCCGACCTTTTCCTCCATCTTGGCTCTCCAAGGGTTCAAATGGATATATCGGACCAGTTCGAGGAGATAAGCGTTCGAATCCACAAGGATTGACTTGTACCTTCCCTGGAAAAGATGACCGGATTTCCGGTGTTTTGTGTTGAAGAAGCATGTATAGGCGGTTTGGAGGCGGTGCATGACTTGAGAGAGGGGCCGGGCAGAACATTGCTCCAGCAACAGGTGGACGTGATTGCCCATCAAACAATAGGCGTAAAGCCTAAACTGCCTTTCCTGAAGCGTTTCCCGAAGGTATTCCAAGTATCGGACATAATCCCTGGGCTCAAGGAACACTTTCTGTCGGTGATTGCCGCGCGCGATCACATGGTAAAACGCGCCAGGGTATTCCAGTCGTGATTTTCTCATGCCGGTTGCGTTCAATCTTTCTGGATTTTGGAGTCTGACCCCGATCTAGGTTCTCCAAAGGTTCCTGTCCAAATTGCGGTAGCCGATGGCCTCCGCCAGGTGGGACGGGCGCAAGTGTTCCTCGCCGTCGAGGTCGGATATCGTGCGGGCCACCTTCAGGATCCGGTCGTAAGCCCTGGCGGAGAGGCCGAATTTCTCCATGGCGGCCTTGAGCAGGGCCTGGGAGGGCTCGTCCAGGGCGCAGTATTTCCTCATCTCGCGGGGCCCCATTTGCGCGTTGGAAAAGAGGCCGTCGTCCCGGAAACGCTCCATTTGGATTTCCCGGGCCAGGCAGACCCGCTCCCGGATGGCCGCGCTGGGCTCGCCCGAATCGACCGCGGAAAGCTGTTTCCACTTCAAGGCGGGCACTTCGATGTGGATATCGATGCGGTCCAGCAGGGGCCCCGAGATTCTCCCGAGGTATTTCTGGATGCGGGGAGGGGTGCAAGTGCACTCGCGGCCGGGATCGGTGTAGTAACCGCAGGGGCAAGGGTTCATGGCGGCCGCCAGCATGAACTGCGCCGGGAAGGTCAACGACGACTGGATCCGCGAGATGGTCACACAGCCGTCCTCCAGGGGCTGGCGAAGGACTTCCAGGACGTTCTTGTTGAACTCCGGCAACTCGTCGAGGAACAGCACGCCGTAATGCGACAAGCTGACCTCGCCGGGTTTCGGCACGGTCCCCCCGCCGATCAGTCCCGCGTCGGAGATGGTGTGGTGGGGCGAACGAAACGACCGGGTGGCCACCAGGGCCTTGCGCCGTCCCAAGGTGCCCGCGATGGAGTGGATGCGCGTGGATTGCACCGCCTCCTCGAAACTCAACGGAGGCAGGATGGTGGGCAAGCGCTTGGCCAGCATGGTCTTGCCGGAACCGGGCGGGCCGACGAGCAGGATATTGTGAGCGCCCGCGGCCGCGATCTCGAGGGCGCGTTTGGCGTGCTCCTGGCCCTTCACGTCGCAGAAGTCCACCTTGTAAAACGAGTTCGAACGGAACTCGTTCTCGAGGTCCACCTTCGCCGGGGCGATTCGCTTGTCTCCCCGCAGGAACTCCCAGGCGTCCCGCAGGTTCTTCACGGGCAGGACGGGCAAGCCGGAAACCACGGCGGCCTCCCGCGCGTTGTCCGCCGGAAGAAGCAGTCCCCGCACCTTGTGCTCCCGGGCCGCCAGGGCGATGGAAAGGCATCCCCGCACCGGACGCACCTTCCCATCGAGGGAAAGCTCGCCCACGACCCAGTAGCCCTCGACCTGCGATTGAAGAAGCGCCTCCGAGGCCACCAGGATGCCGAGGGCCATGGGCAGGTCGAAGGAGGGCCCCTCCTTCTTGGTGTCGGCGGGCGCCAAGTTGACGGTGATGCGCTGGATGGGGAAGGTGAACTCGGAGTTCGAGACGGCGCTCTTGACCCGGTCCTTCGACTCCTTGACGGCGGCGTCCGGCAACCCCACGGTCTGGAAGGTGGGTAACCCCGGGACGACGTCCACCTCGCATTCCACGGGATAGGCGTCGATGCCCATCAGCGCCGCGCTGTGGATGGTGGCCAGCATGATCTCTCCTTTGTGCGCGAGACGCGCGACTATATGCCCATCATAAGTCTTATCGCTTCGTCGGCGCGATAAAAAGCACAGGAATGGGCGCTTCGACTCCCGCGGCCGGGCGTCGCGGGAGGCTCCGGAAGGGAGCCCGGCGGGCCCAACAGCAGGGAAACGAGGGGCGCTCAAAAATCCACGCGCTCTTTGCCGGTTCCGGAGCGTCAAGTGACGTTTTTCAGCGCCTGGATAAGCCGAATCCGGCTCTTGCGCGATTCCGGGGCCGCCGTTAAACTATGCGGCCTTGAGCGGACCTGCACCAAAACCGTTCACGATGGAAAGGATCACCCCATGACGGACAAACTTCGCGTCACCGTGCTTGAGAAGGAGTTCGAGGTCGAGCTCACCGAAAAGGACGGGAAATTCTTCGCCAAAGCCCATATCGACCTTTTCGGGGAGGTTTCCG
>CAZSKE010000146.1:0-5991 GCA_964607325.1 uncultured bacterium
TTCGGTCTTTTGTCGGTCTGGTTCAGGGTCATTCCCGTGGGCCACGTTGTGTCCCGCGTCTCAGGCCCTACCCTTACATTCCGCATTCCTCCCACTCTTGTCAGACCCGGAGCCAGTCGAAGGACGCGGAGTTTGATGCGAGTGAGGGGTTAGGAGTTGGAAGACGTGCCTGAGGAGCGGCGACCGCTTACAGAACCGGTTTTTCCATTGAACAATCGACAATAGAGCAATAGACCGCAATGCCTTTGTCGATTATCGATTTTCGATTGCGCTAGGCCCTGTACCGTGGCGTAGCCTCTGGTACAGGGTCAATTGCTCTGGCGGCCCACCGGGCCGCCTCCTCTGAGCAGAAGAACAGTTGAACAGGAGACCGCAACCCTTCGACGCGCTTCGCTTGCTCAGGGCAGGCCCGTTCGATGCGCTTTGCTTACTCAGGGCAGGCCCGTTCGATGCGCTTCGCTTGCTCAGGGCGGGCCGCCTCCCCACCCCGCTATTGTTTTCTGCACCCAGAGCGTCTAAATTGTCCTGAAGTCGGGGCGTTCCGCGGCTATTTCCGGGGCGTTCTGGAAGAGAGAAAACCATGGATTTGCCCACCTTACTTGAAAAGGTGGATCGGATTCCGGGTGGCGAGGCTCCCGCCTCTTCCGCGCCGGTTTCCTCCACCGAACCCGTCCCCGCGTCCCCTGTCACGCCTCCGCCCCCCGATAAAAGCCCCCGGGAACTTGTTTCGCACGCCTGGGCTTTCGCCGAGAAGGCTCATGGAAGCCAGACACGTTTGTCGGGCGAACCCTACATGAATCACCTGGCGGAGGTGGCCGGCATTCTGGCCGACCTCCGGATCAACGCCGTCGTGGTGGCCGCCGGTCTTTTGCACGACACCATCGAGGACACCTCGGTCACCCCCGATCAACTGAAGGAGGCATTCGGCGAGGACATGGCGAAGCTGGTGGATGGAGTCACCAAAATCTCCCGCCGCCAGTTCCAGGATGGCCACATCCGGCACGCCGAGTCACTGCGCAAGATGTTGGTGGCCATGGCCGCCGATGTGCGGGTGGTGCTCATTAAATTGGCCGACCGGCTTCACAACATGAGGACCCTCGAGTACCTGCCGGAGGACAAGCGACTCAAGATCGCCCAGGAGACCCTGGAGCTTTACGCGCCCTTGGCGCACCGGCTCGGCATGTCGAAAATCCGAAGCGAGCTGGAGGATTTGGTCCTCCGTCATCAAGATCCCAAGGCCTATTGGGAGATCGCCGAGAAGGTCAACCTCAAACGCGCCGAGCGGGAAGCCATGGTCAGCAAGGTGAAGACCCTGCTCGAGGAGAAAATGAAAGCCGCCGGCATCACGGCGCGTGTCACGGGGAGGCCCAAACATTTCTACAGCATCTGGAGGAAGATGAAGAGCCAGCAGAAAGATGTGGACGAGATTTACGACCTTCTGGCCCTCCGCGTGTTGACCGGCACCAAAGAGGAGTGTTACGAGATCCTCGGGCTGGTGCACTCGCTGTGGAAACCCCTGCCCGGCCGCATCAAGGACTATGTGGCCATGCCCAAGAACAACATGTACCAAAGTCTCCATACCACGGTCATGGGACCCGACGCTCATCCCGTGGAGATCCAGATCCGCACTGACGAGATGCACCGGGTGGCCGAGGAGGGTATCGCGGCGCATTGGGCCTACAAGGAAGGGCGCGTCGCCGGGAAGGATGACGCCAAATTCGCCTGGATCCGTCAGCTTCTGGACCTCCAGCAGGACATCCAGGGCATGCCCGAGGGCACAAGCACCTTCAAGGTGGACGTGTTCGAGGACGAGGTTTTTGTCTTCACGCCCAACGGCGAGGTGAAGGAACTCCCCAAGGGCGCCACGGCTCTCGATTTCGCGTACGCCGTGCACACCGACGTGGGGAACCACACGGTGGGTGTCAAGGTGAACGGCCGGATGGCACCGCTCAAGGTGGTTTTGAGGAGCGGCGACATCGTCGAGGTGGTCACCCAGGCCAATCGTGTTCCCAGCCGGGATTGGGTCAAATTGGTCACCACCAGCCGGGCGAAGAACAAGATCCGGCATTGGTTCAGGACTCACTTGTCCGTGGAGGAGGTCGAGCGAGGGCGGCAATTGATCGACAAGGAGGCCCGGCGCATGGGCCTCGATTTCCGCGTTTCCGGAAAGAACGCCGGCGTCATGGCCGACTTGGCGGTCCAGTTCAACTGTCACTCGGCCGAGGAGCTTTTGGCCAACGTGGGTCACGGGGAAGTCTCGCCCCGCCAAGTGTTGAACCGGGTCCTGCCGAAAACCCCCGCGGCCCCTGGCGAGAAAACTCGAGAGACACAACCGCCTCGGACGGGCCAGGAAACCAAGGAAGGGGAGGCGGGGACGGGGCCCCCGGGCGCCGCGGTTACGGGCGGAGGCTCGATGGGCATCTCCATCGCGGGCCATCAGGACGTGATGGTCAAGTTCGCCCGTTGTTGCACGCCTATCCCGGGGGACGCGATCGTCGGTTATATCACCCGCGGCCGGGGCGTTTCGGTTCACCGGGCCGACTGCTCGAACACGGCCGACTTGTCGAGCCAGGAGGATCGCATGGTGTCGGTTTCCTGGAACGTTCCGGCGGGCCAAGTGTTCGAGGCGGCCCTTCGGGTCAAGGCTCGCAACCGGGATCGGCTCCTGAGTGACATGTTGCAAGCGATCGGGGGCGAAGGGTTGGTCATCAACGAGGCCTCGGCGAGGGCCTTGGCGGGGGGCCTGGCCGAGGGCTACTTCGTGGTGCAGATCCATAACGCGGAACAGTTGCGCAAGACGCTGGCCCTGCTTCTTCAAGTGCCCGACGTGATCGACGCGCAAAGGACGGAGCCGAAATAACCCTCAAGCTCGCGATGGAGGTTTGAGGTTCGTTACCGGAATGGTTCAAGGAAGGGCTTTCTTCGGGCGTTTGCCCGGATCATTTCCATCGGACGAGGGGAGCGTGGGAGGTGTAAAATAGCCCGGGAGTTCAACCTGGAATGAAGAAGAAAACGGTCCAAACCCCCAAGGCGCCCCGTCCCATCGGCCCCTATTCCCAGGCGGTGTCCGCCGGGGGTTTCCTGTTCTGCTCAGGGCAGATCCCGTTGGACCCCGAGACGGGGGAATTGATTAAGGGAGACGCGGGTGTTCAGACGCGCCGGGTTTTGGAAAACCTGGGAGCCGTGCTGGAAGCGGGGAACTGCTGTTTTTCAAGCGTGGTGAAGTTGACCGTGTTCCTGGTCGACTTGGGCGATTTTGGCGCGGTCAACCGTGTGTTCGAGGAGTTCTTCCCCGAAAACCCGCCCGCCCGCGCCGTGGTTCAGGCCGCCGCCCTGCCGAAGGGCGCCCGGATGGAGATCGAGTGTGTCGCGGCGCAAGACGCCAGTTGAGATTTCGCGAAAAGGGATGGTTCTCGACGGGGCTTTTCAGCGCCTCGTTTTCCGCGGGCTTCGCGGCAAGGATTTCATCTCGGGGTTCACGCGCGAGCGAAAGGAGGAAAAATGAGCGATTCAACTCCGGAAGCACCCGATTCTTCCCTGGATGACGAGCTTGGTGGGTCCTATCAACCTTCACCTCCCCCTCCGTTCAGCCACCTTTTGGGCAAGGAACCCGAGAAGATCAGCAACGACGATTTGTTGGATATGTTGGGCAGCGGTTTGAAACCCACCGCCCCTCAAGATGTTTCGGGCGCCAAGCCCGAGGCCGTTTCCGCGCCGACCCCGGCCGCTCCGCCGTCTCCTCCTCCCGAGCCCGCGATTGCCGCCGAGGCTCCGAAAGTCGTCGCGCCGATTCCCGAGCCGCCCAAGCTTTTTAGCGCGCCTCCCGCCATCCCAACCGCTCTTCCAGCCGCTTCCGCGGAGCCGAAGGCCGCGACGATTCCGTCGGAGCCCCCGAAAGTGATTTCCATGCCTCCCTCGGCTCCTTTCGACTCTTCCGCGAAACCCGCGGAACAAGCGCCTGTTCCTGAAACTCCGCAAGGAGTCGGGCGGGAACCGTCCCCGATTCCTCCCGCGCCCATGTCCGGCGTTGAGCCGCCGCGAGTGGCGGTCCCCGCGCCTGAGCCTCCCAAAACGATCCTTCCACCGATGGCGCCCACGCCTTTTCCTGTCACGACCGTCGCGGGACCCCCGAAACCTATCGCCCCGCCCGAGCGAGTCACGATCGAATTGGACGCCGTGAAACAATCGCCTCCGGGTTTCCCCGATCCGGTCGCCTCGACGCCTCCCGTCGAAAAAACGCCCTCAGGCCCCGCGGATCCTTTGGGCTTGTTCCAAAGCCCCGGGACGGTTCCTCCGAAACCGGCCCCGGCAGGGTTGGAAGCCAAGGCTTCCGCCGCGGATCCCCTGGGTTTGTTCAGCGGATCCTCCGCGACGAGGAAAACTCCGGAGAGCGCCGGGCCGGTTTCCCTGCCGGCGTCCCTCCAACCGCCCGCCTTGTCCACCGGGGTGTCTTCCGCGCAAAAAAACGCGGCGGATCCTTTCGAGATGCTGGGCGCCAAGCCGGGGTTGAGCGGGGCGGGGGTTCTGGGGGCGATGGGATTGGGAGGAAGTAAAGGACCGCCGAAGGCTCCGAGCGGCAAGACGACCGCCCAAGGTCTCGACGCTTTAGGCCCCATCGCGGCTCGCCCGCCGATGTTCCCCGCGACCTCGAAGCGGATACCGAAAATCTCGGCGTTGGAAAAACCCGTTCCTGCCCGGAAACCCAATCCCCTCCGAGCCATGACCCGGCAATTTTTGGGACCGGCGGCCAGCCATTTACGCGTTCCCCTTTGGCTTCTGGAACTGTTCATGGTGTTGTTGTTGACGACGGCTGTCGTGGGATCCTATTGGGCCGCCAAGGGTACCGGATACAAGTTGGTCGACTCCGTGACGCCTCTCCACATGGTGCGCATGGAAGTCACCCAAATGGTGGAACTGGATATCACGGCCTACCTGGAACTGGAATCCAAACTCGCCAAACTGGGGTTCAATCCCTTGATCAAGGTCGGCGTGATCGAGATACCGTCCCCCAACCTTTTTTCCGTCTACCTCAAGCCCGATACGAACAGCTATGGAGTGATCCTGAAGGTGCCGGGGTCCAACACGCCCCGGATCTCCTTCTTGTCCTTCCTGTCGAACGAGATGTGGCTTTCCACCAACGGGTGGGCCTCGCAAAATCAGGAACTGGAAAAAATTTCCAGCCAGAGTTTCCCGGGCTTGGCGCCCGAAGCGCTTTGGAAACAGCATCTCACGAGGATGAATCATTACATGCAGGCGGGCGTGGGGCTCCAACGCGCCAACGCCTACCGGTTCTTGTCGGCCCTTTCCGACCATCTCCGTTGGTTTATCGAGATTCGTGAGATCCAGCCGTTCAAAGCGCGGTTCGAGGATTGGTTCTGAGCTCAAACGCCTGTTCCGGGAAAGGCGTCCTCCCGGGTTGGGCTCCTCCCACCCTGCTGGCGCTCATCCTTCTGCTGTCGGGCGTCGTTTGGAGTTGGAGTGGCGGGGGCGTTCTGCCGGGTTATCCCGATCTTTTCCTGTATGTCATTCCCGAGAGAATCTTCAACAACCGCTCGCTCTCGGAAGGGTTTCTGCCCTTCTGGAATCCCTACCTTTTTTGCGGAACGCCCCACGCCGCGTACCTCAAACCGGCTGTTTTTTATCCGCCCTCCTGGTGGGTTTCCGGGACGGGGAGTTCCTTGACCCTCTCCGGGGTTCTCCACGGGGTTTGGGCCGCCCTGGGTTTCTGGACATGGCAGAGATGCTTGGGAAGCTCCCGCGGAGCCGCCTTCGGCACGGCTTTGGCTTATGGGGGTTGCGGGCAGATCGTCTTTAATTGGGCCTGCCCCGCCGTTGTCGCCTCCATTTCCTGGATCCCGTGGGTTTTCGCGGCCGTGACACGGTTGAGGGAATCCCCGACCGCGTGGAGCGCCGTGGCGCTGGCGCTGGCGTTCGCGGCCCAGATTCTAGCGGGATACCCCCAGGTGACGGTTTGGTCCCTGATCGCGATGG
>CAZSKE010000147.1:0-5990 GCA_964607325.1 uncultured bacterium
CCCGGCCGTCCACCTCGGAATCATCCGGCAAGGTCTGCAAGGCCCTCAACCTCATGTAACTGCCCTGGCCGCGACGGGCCAAGGCGAGGATCCCCACCACGCTACTGCCGTAATCCATCTCCTCGATCCCGATATATCCCGGATCCACCTTGTCGGTGTAGAGATACCCACCGGACAGGGTGAGATTCCATCGGGATCCCAACGACTTGCCCAGACCGGCCAGGGCGTTCAAGCCAAAACCCCTCCCCCGGTAGCGCGACGGTGTGAACAAGATCGGCAGGTTTCCGGCGGACTGGTAGTTCTCCCATTTCTCGTCGCCCGTCGGAAGGTTGGCCGAGAGGGCCAGCGAGAGGTTGAGGCCTCCCATCGGTTGAAAAAGGTCCAACCCCGCCGTGGTGTCGGTCAAACGGTCCCCGTCGAACCGCGACGAAACGGAATCCGCTTCGATTTTATACCGCCCCGCGATGAAGGACGTGGCAGTCCTGAACCGGATTTTCCCGGCGGCGTCCGCCGCCGTGAACGAGATAGGCACCAAGGTCTCGAAGCCCGATTGATGGAGGTTGCTGTCCCAGGCGTAACCTCCCACCCCGTAGGAGAACTCGGCCCCCGCGCGAACGCCGGTCGGCAACATCAGAATCACCGCGAAGAAGGCGGCCCATCCCCATCCACCCATTGTTTTTTTCATCACTTTTTTTCCGCTCCGCCCAAACCCTCTGGGACCGTGAAATCCAAACCGATGGCGTCATAGCTTCTGAACTGGTTATCGACACCCTGACGGCCGGTTTCGCCGCCCTGGGAAGACGCGTCATCCAGTCCTCCATCGAAGTCGTTCGAACCGCCGCCTCCGTTGCCGTTGTTTCCGCTGTCACCGCCGTTGTTTCCGTCGTCACCGCCACCGCCAAAATTGAAACCGCCAAACCGGCCGGGATTCATCCCGCCGAGCCCGTTTTCCCCGAAATCAATCCCCATCCCCTCGGGCAGAGGTTGTGGCCCACTGCCGTCGTCCACGAAAACAACGCCTTGGATGTTTTCAAAACGACCCGTGTGTGAATTGGGGTCTTTCTTCTCGCCGGCCACGGTGGTGCCCCGGACGCCGCAAATGACTCCTCCGGCCTTCATCTCGAACCGGGAGGATTTGTTGGTCAACTTGGCTACCTTGGCCCAGACACTTCCCCAGGCCAGTTCCAGCCGGGTCTTGCGGGTCAAACCGGACGCGGAACGGTTGAACTCGGTGAAGCCCACTTGGGTCTTCCCCTTCATGCGAAGTTCCGTGCCGTCGGAGACCTTCAAAACCACCCTGGATTTCTTGGTGGTCAGGCGGATCTTCTCGCCTTCGCGGATCGTGTCACCGGTCTTGAGCTGACGTTCAACGCCCTGCGAGTTGAGCGCCACGGCTTTTCCTTCCAGGAAGGAAACGGTGGCTTTCAGGGAGGATTGGGCGGACGCGAACGCGGGGATCATCAACAGGATCGAGGCAAAACACCAACGTCGGAGGGTATCTCTCATGCTTATTTGTCACCTTAATGGGTTTTGAAACGTATGAATTCTACCGGGGACTATCGCTTATGACAACCCCACCCGGACCTTAAAATGCTTCAAGGTATACGGTTACAGTCCCAATAAAACCAGCGGTCGGCAACCCCGTCCATCCTGATCGCGACAACCCCTTCTCACGCCAAGGAGTTGATGTCTCCGCTCGATGTCCATTAGGGCAGAACCCTGTGAGTGTCGGCGCGCGAAGTCCGCGCGACGAAGGAATCCGCGTTTGAAGGCAAGGCGGAATGACGACCGGGTTGTCACGAGGCGTTCTTGGGGAAATGGGCGTGAACTGAATTTGGCAGGCGTTTATTTCGTTTTCATGACGAAAACGCCGTCCCAATCCGCGGGGGGCGGATGGTCCTTCAGGAGGGCGCAACGTTCGGTGAACACCGCGGAAGGCCCGTCCTCGGCGTCCAGGTCCAGACAGTTGCGGAAACGACGGACGGCCTCCTCGAACCTGCGCGCGCGGTACTCCGCGAGGCCTTCCTCGAAAGCCTTCGCTTTAAGTTCCTTGTTCGTGCCGGCGACCTTCGAGCGGTATCCCACCAGCTCAAAGATACGGATGGGCTCTTGCTTCCCTTTCACGCGAATCAAGTCGAGCTCGCGGCACAGCATATCGGCTTTCACGGAATCGTAGGTGGCCTCGCCGATGACGATGTCCACCTTGTATTGCTTGGTGGCGCCCTCCAGGCGGCTTCCCAGGTTCACGGCGTCCCCGATCAGGGTGTAGTTCTTCATGTGCTCGGAGCCCACGAATCCCACCACCATTCGCCCCGTGTTGAGGCCGATGCCGATGCGGAGCTTCTCGCGCCCCTCGAGTTCCCATTTCTTGTGGAGGATCCCCTTCAGCAGATCCACCATCCCCAGCGCCGTCGAGCAGGCGCGGAACGCGTGATCCTGTTGGGGGGCGGGGGCGCCCCAGAAGGCCATGATCGCGTCCCCGATGTACTTGTCGAGGGTCCCCTCGGTCTGGAAAACCAGGTAGGTCATCTGCGTGAGGTACTCGTTGAGGAGGCCGACCACCTCGTGGGGGCTGTGCTTCTCCGAATACGTGGTGAACCCCCGAATGTCGGAGAACATCACGGTCAATTCCTTTTCCTCGCCGCCCAGCTCGATGCCGGAGGGCAGTTTGAGGATTTCCTCGACCACCGACGGGGCCACCATGCTCTGGAACATCTGCTTCATGTACCGGCTGTGCTTCACCTCGGTCCTGAACTTGTAAGCCGTGAGGAAGGTGTAGGCCAGGATCAAGGCCGACAAGGGATAGATCATGTTGACGATGAGGTTGTTGAAAGCGAACAAGACGCAGGCGACGGCCACGTAGGCCGCCAAAAGCCCCGCGAACCAAAGGATCGCGGCCCAGGGGGACACGCGGGGGACCAGGAACCACATGATCAAGGCCATGAGGATGATGAGCAGATAGGTCAGTTGCGGGAAGGCCTGGTTGAGGAACTGGTTGGCCACGATATTCTCGAGGATGTTGGCGTTGATCTGCACCCCGGGATACGCCTTGACGAAAGGTATGGCCCGTATATCGGACAACCCGTCGGCCGTGGCGCCGATCACGGCGACAGACCCCTTCAGGAGCCCGGCGTCGGCCTTTCCACTCAAGACATCGCAGGCGGAAACGAAGGGAAACACCTCGTTGCCGCCGCAAAAGTTGATGTAGGAATACCCCCCGACTTCCAGGGGGATCTTGCGGCCGGCCAGAAGCGCGTATTGGTTGCCGACCACCGTCAAGGGCTCGTTCTGGACGTTCAGGACGTAACGCGACATCTGGACGGCGATTTGCGGAAGATAGGCGTCCTTGTATCGGATCACCACGGGGTAATTGCGTAACACGCCGTCCTGGTTGGGCCGATAACGGATATGTCCCGAGTCGAGCATGGCCTTGCGTAGATTGGGGATGGCCGCCAGAAGGCTGTTCGCTTCCTCGAATTCCGAATAACCCGATTCCTCGAACTTGGCCGGAGAACAATACAGTCCTGCCAGGTCGGGGGCGGTCCCCTCCTCGGAGTCCGACTCGTCCTGGCCTTCCACCTGGACCATCGGGGCGACGGGAAGGAAAACGTTGTTCGTGTCCCGAAGCGCTCGGGCGAGTTTTTCGTCACCCGTCTCCGTGCCCTGGAATTTGCGAATCTCCCGCAGAAGACGCTCCTCGGTGTCGCGGGACTCGCGCAAACCGCCGTCCTTCCCTGTGGACGATCGGCCCACGGACTTTCCGAGCTGGTCAAGGATGGCTTTGCTGGGGTCCCGCTCGGGTTCGGAAAAAATGACGTCGAAGAAGGTGTATTGAACGCCGTAGTCCTTCAGTTTGCGCGCCAGTTCGGCGTGGACGGCCCGGGGCCAGGGCCATCGTCCGATTTCCTGGAGGCTTTTGTCGTCCACGGCGATCACGCGGATCGGCACCTGGGGAGCGCGCTCCCCACGGACGTTGAACCGGAAATCGATCAGTTGGTTTTCGAGGGAATCGAACAGCGAGACGTTCAACAAGGCGCATAACGCCAACAGGACCATGACGCCCAGGACCATCCAAAGGGATTTGGTGGCGCTGTAGCGGACCTTGACTTCCTTGGGCTCGGACATGAGGGTCATTCTAGGGGCATGCGCTTTCCAGAGCAATGCCCGAAAAAACTTCCTTTCAAAACCTCACGGGTTTTCCAATGGCCGTCAGCGGTCCGCCGCCTTTAGGACGAGGCCGACCGGTACCGCGACAGTCCCAGACGCCAAACCACCGTCGTGAGGCCCAGGAAGGCCGCGCCTAGAAGAAACCCGGCGGCCGCGTGGCCCGGGGGCAGACTGCCGAAAAGGGCCTTGGTGGGAAAGTTGGACACCACCAACATGGGGATGACCGTCAAAAGCGCCGCGCGAAGAAACCACCGATAGATCTCGCCGGGATACCGGCTGAATTGCCCGAGCTGGTAGTACAGCTCGAACAGGTTGTGGGACCGGCCCAACCAGAAGGTGAACGCCGAGAGGCAAAACACCATGGTGTATAGGATGGCGATCCCGTTCAGGACCAGGCCGAGATACAACGCCGCCCCGAGGAGGCTCACCGACACGCCCAGCTTGCCCAGGGCGTAGGCCACCAGAACCACGCCGAGCAAGCCGTTGAGCATCGAGGCGAAATCGGTGTATCGCAAGGACACCATGAACTGCGAATCCACGGGTTTGAGCAGGATGAAATCCAATTCCCCAAGCCGGATCTGGTCCACCAACCGGGCGCAGTTGTCGAAAAAGAACGCCTCGAAAAGCTGGTTGATGAGATGAATCGTGCCCAAGAGGGCGATCATTTGCCACTTGTTCCAGCCAGCCACCTGGGGCGTGTTCGAATAGATCACCTCCAGGAACACCCACTGCATCCCCAGCCAGAGGATTTCGGTGACGAGCCGGATGAGGAAATTAGCGCGGAACTGCATTTCCCGCGCCAGGCAATTCTTCATCATCAGCATGGTCAAACGGGCATATCGCGTCAACGCGGCTGTCATTCTCGACCACCCTTGTCTTGATTCCCATCCGTTAAAGCGCGGCGGGCGGTTCGCCGATCGCCGTTGGCCTTCCGCGGTCACGAACCGCCAACGGCCAGCGGTTAACGACGCCTTTGATGGATCACCCGCCTACCGCCGAATACCTCTTCATGCCGGCCTTCCAGGCCCACGCGCAAAGCGCGTAGAACAAGACCACCCAAAAAACGCCGACGGCCAGCAGGGGGCACAATTCCGCTCGAGGAACCTTCCCCAACAGGATCATGCAGGGCCAATAACCCTCGTAACCGAAAGGCATGTAGCGCAGGAAAGGCTGAAGGGCGTCGGGCAGGAGATTCAAGGGAATCATGTGCCCCGTCAGGAAGAACTCGATGGTCATGATGACGAAAAGGAAGGTGGAAACCTCCAGGAACCAAAAAGCCAGGAGGCCGACCAGGAACGAAAAAAGCGCCCCCACCCAGAAAGCGATGACGAGGGAGGCCACGAAAGCCGCCCACTCAACAGCCGTGGGCGTGTGGGTGAAGTAAGGCACCAGGAAAAAAAACACCGGGGGAAAGGTGACGGCCGCCACCATCCAAAACACCACCTTGTGGGCCAACCGGTACATCACCTGGTACCAAAGGTAGCTGAAAGGCTTGACCAGGTATTTGTTCAGCAAACCGTCCTTGATGTCCACGCTGATGTCCCGGGTCATCCCCGGCATGCTGGAAAAACCCCTCGCCACGAACATCAGCGCGAAATAAGCCACCATGTCCCGATAATCCATGCCGCGGATGTCGTCGGTCCCCGACGACTCGAAGACCGCCTTCCAGAGGTAGATCATGGTGACCAACGGGAGGAAACGGAACAACGCCCCCAAAAGGTAGTTCGTCCGATAGGCCATATCCTCCTGGACGCGGGTGCACAGGACGGTCCAATACTTTTTCCAAACCGGGGATCCAGAGGAAATCACACCGGCGCGTGTCA
>CAZSKE010000148.1:0-5963 GCA_964607325.1 uncultured bacterium
AGGCGGCGGTCCTCGCGTCCGTGGAGAAATTGAGGGCCTTGGGCGCGGTGGTGAAGGACGTGTCCCTGCCTCACGCCCCATATTCCCTCGCGGCGTACTACATCCTGGCGCCCTCGGAAGCCTCCTCCAACCTGGCCCGCTACGACGGCGTGCGCTACGGCCTTCGGGTTCCCGGTGAGAACATCGTGGAGATGTATTCCAAGACCCGCGCCACCGGTTTCGGCGCCGAGGTCAAGCGGCGCATCATGCTGGGTACCTACACCCTGTCGTCGGGATACTATGACGCGTTCTACCTCAAGGCCCTCAAGGTTCGCCGCCTGCTCAAACAGGATTACGACCGGGCGTTCGCGGAGGTGGACGTCATCGCCACGCCCACGGCCCCCACGCCGGCCTTCAAGCTCGGCGACAAGACCGACGACCCCCTTTCCATGTACCTGGCCGACGTGTTCACGATCTCCGTCAACATCGCCGGGGTCCCGGGCTTGTCCGTGCCCTGCGGTTTCTCGGCCTCCGGCCTGCCCATCGGACTGCAACTCATCGGGCGCCCCTTCGAGGAAGGCGCGCTTTTGCGGGCCGCCTGGCACCACGAACAAGCCACGGACTTCCACCGGCGCAGACCGAGCGTTCATTAGCGCTGTTGGGAATTTGGAATGAGGGAATAGGCGACTTCAAATTCGAAAACAGTGGGATGTCATTCCCGTTTCGAATTACGAACGCCTCATTCTTTCGCGACGAAGAGGAGCGAAAGTTGGAATACGAACCTGTCATCGGGCTCGAGGTGCACGTCGAGCTCAAGACGGCCACCAAGCTTTTCTGCGGTTGTTCCACGACCTTCGGGGCCGAGGCCAACACGCACGTGTGCCCGGTTTGCCTGGGGTTGCCCGGCTGTCTGCCGGTCATGAACGAGCGCGCCGTGGAATACGCCGTCAAGATCGGCCTGGCGCTCAACTGCGCCGTGGCGCCCTTCGCCAAGATGGACCGCAAGAACTACTATTACCCCGACCTTCCGAAGGCCTTCCAGATCTCCCAATACGACAAGCCGCTCAACCAGGGGGGATATCTCGAGATCCCCCTCAAGGACGGAACCCAAAAGCGCATCGGCATCACCCGGGCGCACCTGGAAGAGGACGCGGGCAAGCTGGTGCACGCGGGCGGCAAGGCGGGCCGCTTGGACGCCTCCGATTATTCCCTGGCGGACTACAACCGGGGCGGCATTCCTCTGGTGGAAATCGTCTCGGAACCCGACATCCGGAGCGCCGAGGAGGCCCACGCGTACCTGACCGAGCTCAAGAACATCCTCCTGTATATCGGCGTCTCGGATTGCAACATGGAGGAGGGGTCCTTGCGTTGCGACGCCAACGTGTCGATCCGTCCCAAGGGGCGGAAGGAGTTCGGGACGAAGGCCGAGATCAAGAACATGAACTCGTTTCGGTTCGCCAAGCAGGCCATGGAGTACGAGATCAAGCGCCAGACGGCGCTTTTGGAGAAGGGCGAGCGCGTCGTGCAGGAATCCCGCCTCTGGGACGTGACCGAGGGCAAGACGCGCCCCATGCGGTCCAAGGAAGAAGCCCACGATTACCGGTACTTCCCGGAGCCCGACCAGGTGCCCATCGCGCTCGACGCGGCTTATATCGACCGGGTGAGACAAAGCCTTCCCGAACTGCCGGCCGCCAAGCGCGCCCGGTTCGTGAAGGATTACGGCCTCACGGCTTACGACGCGGGTGTTTTGACCGGCGAACAGGAGTTGGCGGCCTGGTTCGAGGCGGGCGCCAGGAACGGGAAGAACCCCAAGGGCTTGGCGAATTGGATCATGGGCGACATGGCCGCCCGGATGAAGGAATCCGGCGCGGAACTCGCCAACCTCAAGTTCGACCAGGCGAAACTGGTCAACCTCGTTTCGTTGGTGGACGCGGGAAAGATATCCTCCAAGCAGGCCAAGGAAGTCTTCGCCGAGATGTTCGAGACCGGCAAGGCCCCGGATGCAATCGTGAGGGAAAAAGGGATGGAACAGGTGTCCGATCCCAAGGCCATCGAGGGCGCCGTGGACAAGGTGCTCGCCGAAAACCCATCCGTGGTGGCCGACTACCAGGGCGGCAAACAAGGCGTGCTCGGGTTCCTGGTGGGGAAGGTCATGAAGGAAACGAAGGGCCAGGCCAACCCCAAGCTGGTGAATGAGGTGTTAACAAAGAAGTTAGGAGTACCCCGTTAGGAGTTGGCCGGAGTGGCCATTCGCCCGTCGACGAACTCCGGGCCCACGGGAATTCGAAATCCGGAACTTCAGCGTCTTCGTGAAGTGATTGACGAAAAAAACGTCACTCAAATTTGGACAATCATTCTTCACAGTTATTGCTATGTTGTTTAACGTGAATATGTCTGGAAGTAACCTGGCATGAAACCGTCAAAATTAATGGGAAATGGTAGAATTTTCTTCAGCCGGGAGTCCGGTTGAAAACAAATAACGTTTTACGACGTTTTGCCCGTATGAGCGGGGCATAAACGCTTGCCCACTTCTTTGTTTTGGATCCCGCGGGCGTAAGGCCCGCGCAAGGACAAGTGGGTAACCCTCGCTTCGTGTGGGCGAACCAGCGGTTCTTAAATTCGAAGTGCGAGGGTTGACGCCCGGGCGGATTTGATGAATGGTCGTTTGATTTCACAATCCATTGTGCTCGCCCTGGGACTTTCCCTGATCCTGGCGGCTCCTTCTTATGCCACTTTCCCCGTGACCGCCGCCAACATCAACCATGGCACTGTGATGCCGCAATCACCCAATTGGCCGTTCCCCCAGTTCCTCGAGTATTCCTATGGCCGCTGTCTCGCGCGGGTGAACCCCGACGGGGTTCCGCACGCCGAGATGGAAGCCACGGTGATCCTGGCCTACGTTGAGGGAATGCGGCGCTTGCAGAATATGGGCGGCTGTAAGCCCGCGGGATTGCCGAACCGCCTTTTATTCGTCGGGGCCCCGACTTGTTCCGAAGGTGACGGCTACGGATTGTTGATGGCGGCCGTGATGGCCGACAAGGACACCTTTGACGGGCTGTGGGTTGACACGCACAGCTATATCACCGGTGTGGTCAGCTACGAGAACGGGGCCATCCAGGGGTCGACCGACACGTGTTTGACCCCCGGGTTGATCGGGTGGACGAACACCTTGGGGACAGGCGGCGCCACGGACGGCGACGAGGACGCCCTGCTGGCTCTCCTGATCGCCTGGAAACAATGGGGCGCCAATTCGGGCTACACCCAATCCAACGGCCAGCCCATCAGTTATCGCGACGAGTTCAACAACATGGCGATCGCCTTCACCTTGTGGAGACAGCAACCGGGCGATCCCGACCCGACGCATTACGGCTCGGCGTACATTGGCATCGACGGCTACATCAAGGGTTGCAACGCGAACGGCGAGTTCACCAACTGGGCCGCCACGGCCCACCCGGGATACCCCATCAAGGGAACCTTTTGCGCGAGCCAAGGCGTGGCCAACTGCTCGCCGAAAAATTGCACGTCGTACCTGGCTCCCGGATGGTATCGCTGCATCTCCGAATCCTCCACGAACACCCAGGTGGCCAGCCAGTTCATGCGGGCCGCGGTGTCGAGTGAATACGTCGTCGGGGGGTTGAACGCGCAGTTCCCGCCCTACTCCATCGGCACCGATGGCTACGGCGTGGACGACGCCGGCGTCATCACCTTCGGGGGAGGGAGATGGGGAAGCGCCCTCGCTGAAGGCATCCGAACCCCCTTCCGCCTGGGCCTCACGTACCTCTGGTACGGGGCGCCCAACAACCGTTGGGACCCCGCCAGCCACGAGGCGGTGGCCGGCGCTAACACGACCGTGCAGACCTTCGTGGATAATTTCTCGAAATTCATGTATGACCCGCGTACCAGCGGAAACCCCCCTTATAACGAGAATTACGGGCTTTCCTATTGGGGCTTCGCCCAGTGGCGCGTCAGCACTCCCTGGACCCAGGCCGGGGTGATGGGCGGGATGTGGCACATCCCTTGGGGCACCGCTCCCATGGCCATCGCGGCTTGCGGGGCCCAGACCATGCCCGTGACACAGCAGTACGAATTGCTTGACAACTTCTACCGCCAACTCGTCTTGGTCTGGGACAAGAGCTCCGATGGAGGCACCCAGCCCGACGCCCCGGCGTATTTCCACTCGTTCTACCGTTGGATCGGATTAGTCACCCTCACGGGCAATTTCGCGAACCCTTGCAACATGGCGGCGCGGCCCAACCTGAAGGTGTACAAGTCGGTGAACAAGACTTTCGCTTACGCCGGCGACACCCTGACCTACGTGATTTCGTACCGCAACTACGGGGCCGCCGACGCTTCCGCCGTGAGCATCGTGGACGTGTTGGACTCGGATCTCCTGTTCCTGTCCGCGACCGGGTCGGCCGGTTCGGCCGCTTTGACTCCCTCCGTGGGTTCGACCGGCACGATTCGCTGGCAGATTCCCACCGTGGTGGGGTTGCACAATACGGCCGGGGGTGGAACCAACAAGGCCTCCACCATGGGGGCGGTCACCCTGGCGGTGCGGGTGAGCCCCACGGCGGCCAACCAGCGCATTTGCAATGTCGCGCAGATCTACCAAGGGACGACCCTCCATTGGACATCCAACGAATACCCCAACGAGATATCGATGACGTTCAAGCGCAACTGCGTGGACATCATCAGCCGGTCGTTGGCCATCACCAAGGCGGCCAGCCCAGGCACCGTGCAGTGCAACAACCCCATCACCTTCTCGATCGCGGTCACCAACAAAGCCGACCCCAACCTTTGGCTCGACGGCGGAAGGCCCAAGGTGTACCCGGGGTTCGGGGCGGATAACAGCCCCGGCTACGGACCCATCCGGTTTTATTCCCAGTTACGGTCGGAATCCTACGAGCCCATGATCGATCCCTCGAACTATCGTTGGTCGTTCTTCTTCTGGGATGACCTGTACGGCGTGCCCGGCGGGGCCATCGATCAGATGCTGTACATGATGGAATCCACGCATAACCCCAACCTCGGGTTGAGTGGCGGACGGGTCTTCGCGGATTTCTTCGTCCCGCCCTTGCCCAATACCATCGGCATCCCTGACTCCATGGTGCAATTGCCCGTGACGCCCGGCATTGACCCCACTTTCGGGCGATGGAACCAACGGTACGTTTTCAGGTGGTTCGATACGGTGGTGCCGGTCGTGAGCTTCATCTACGGCAACAAGGCCGGCATGTTGAACCTCTGGTACAACCAGAAATACGGGGGTAACGCCGGCTTGCAATGGCAGTATGGGGACCAGTTCTCGAACGTCCCGAACATGTCTTTCAACGTCTGGCCTCCCGCCAACCAGACCCGGCCCACCGATCTTTGGATGAACGGGGGCGCCAACCGCGCCTGGTCCTGGATGGGGCCGGGGTACGGACCTTATCCCGCGCCGGGCTACCAGTCGTATCCTCTGCCGGTCTCGCCGGATTGGACGGACGGGGACCGCGACACGCCGGGCGTGGTGGTCAACGCCTTCGATCCCTACGCGACGCTGACGACCAACACGCTTTACACCCGCTGTTTGGTGGAGGAATGGGACGGTTACGTGTGGCGTCGCATCTTCGGCAACGGGCCGGTGGCGGGTCGCGACATCCCGGGCGTGGTGGTGACGGACGCCATCCCGTCCGGGTTCGCTTCTCCCGCGGTGGTGGGAACGGCGCCGATTGGCACGGCGTCCTTCAGCGGCAACAACCTGACCTGGACCATCGGCAACATGCTGGCGGGGGCGGCCTACACCCTGACGATCTCGGCCACGGCGCCCAACACGGCCGGCACCTATGTCAACAACGCGATGATCTCGGCCACGACCGAATCACCGGTGACGGCCAGCGTGACGGTGGGCGTCAGCTGTGGGGCCATCACGATCATGACGCCCACACGCACTTCCACCTTCACGCGCACCCTCACCCCTACCCCGACCGCCACGAACACCTTCACCT
>CAZSKE010000149.1:0-5928 GCA_964607325.1 uncultured bacterium
GTCTTCCCGGTCGGCGCGGCCGCCGTCTCCATCTTCTCCTCCGCGTACGTCATGCACGGCACGCCGGTCTTCTCTGTGCCAACGCCGCGTCCCTGCACGGCACAGAACGTGGACGATCCGCCCGCGAGGGTTGCAACGGCCTCGTGGCCGCGCTGCTTCAGCAGCCGGTACCCGAGGTAGCTGCGGAACCCGACCTTGCAGTAGAGGAAGACCGGCTTGTCGCGGGGCACCTCGCCCACGCGCCGCCGCAGCTCGCCCAGCGGGATGTTCACCGCGCCGGGGATGTGCCAGAGGTCGAACTCCGCGCGGCCGCGGACGTCGAGCAATACGCCGCCTTCCGTCTTCGCGGGATAATCCTCCGCGTACCAGAAACGGACGTCGCCCTTCAGCAGGTTGGACGCGATGAACCCCGCCATGTTGACCGGGATGTTCGTGGCCTCGATGTTGTCCAGGATGGCCTGGGCCACGCTGCCCTTTTCGTTGTCGAAACCCACGATGTAGCCGGCGTTCACGATCATGCCGTGTTGGATCATCTTGTGCACGCTCTCGGCGATGGACCGGTGGGTGTTCTGGCGTTTTTGGGTGGCGAGGAGGGTCGCTTCGTCGGGGGTCTCGATCCCCACGAAAAGCCAGGCGAACCCGGCCTCCATCATCATATCCATGAGCGCGTCGTCGTCGGAAAGGTTCAGGGAGGCTTCCGTACTGTACTCGAAAGGCCAATGGTGCTCGCGGGTCCAACGGATCAGGTGGGGAAGCAGTTCCTTGACGGCTTTCTTGTTGCCGATGAAATTGTCGTCCACGATGTCCACATGGCCGCGATAGCCGAGGTCGTAGAGCGTCTGGAGTTCCGTCAAGACCTGATCCGCGGATTTCCCGCGGGGTTTGCGGCCGAACAGCTCGATGATGTCGCAGAACTCGCACATGAAGGGACAGCCGCGGTTCCATTGGATGCCGACCTGGAGGTAATTGGAGAACTTCAACAGGTCGAAACGAGGGGTGGGGCTGGTCGTCATATCGGCCTTGCGATCGCCGGGTTCGTAGCGACGGCGGGCGCGGCCCGCCGCGTAGTCGGCTAAAAACTCGGGAAGGGTGACCTCGGCCTCGCCCTGGACCATGTGGTCGGCCCGGGCGTACAAGTGGGGACTCGACGTGGCGTCGGGGCCACCCACCACGACCTTCTTGCCGCGTTCCTGGAAATACCCGATGAGGCGAAGGTGCTCCGGCTGTTGCGAGATCATGCCGCCCAGCCAGATCATGTCGGCCCATTCCACGTCCTGGGGATTCAGGGACTCGGCGTTCAGGTCCACGAGGCGGCATTCCCAGCTGGGGGGGAGCATGGCCGCCACGGTGACCAGCCCCAGCGGCGCGGCGGGATATTTGGCGCCCGTCAACGCGCAGGTGTCCCGGTAGTTCCAGAAGGAGGTGGAGGTGAATTTGGGATAGACGAATAGACATCGGGGGGGCCGGCTCGTCATGAATTCTCCTGGGTTCAAGCCATCCTCCGGCCAAAACGAATCCGCGCCGGGTAGGGACCTTGGTTAATGGTGTGGGTGTCGAGTATGAAGAAACCGTTGGGATTAAACAAGGCCGACGAAGGGCCTGATCCCTTGGCGTCATCACTCCGTTGGGGCGGATTTCCCGGAAACACCTAGCCCTGGGGCGTCATGAAAATAGGGGACAGGGTCTTGCCCGCCGCCCCTGAGAAGCCACCCCCTTGGATCCGCCGCTCGCGTTGTGAGCGGTTATCGGGAATCCGGACGACTCCCGGACATTTGTTCCGCGGTCTCGGCGGCGAGGCGCGCCGGCAACCAGAATCCTTCCGCCTCGTATTGGCCCGCCAAGGACACGTAGAACTCCCGTGACTTCGGCCGCGCGTTCCCGAACTTCTCACCGATTTTCAGGGCCTTTTTCGCGAGCTCCAAATTGTGGCGCGCGGGCTGGTTCCCGGGGTCCCGCCACAGGGTTTTCTGGAAATACTCAGCCGCTTGCGCGTTCATGCCCAACAGCAAGCAGATGATTCCCGACGTGAAGTGAGCTTCCACCGATTCGGGATGGCCCTTGATTTCCTCGCGGCAGCATTGAAGCGCTATTTCCAAATATCCCAGCGTCACGAAGTGTTTGCCGAGCGAGAGGTGAACGCCCGGTTCTTGGGGGTGGATCAAGAGCGCCTGCTGGAATTCCTCGAACGCCCCATCCGCGTGCCCGACCCCCAACAGGTAGCGGGCCGTGAGGAGCCGGGGATGGGCGTAATACCGCGAGAAGGTGAGGTCCGAAACGCCGGTGGGAAGGAAAGGATCGGGGTGTGGAACGCCGCGGAGCCGCCAGGTGGCGGTGACGCGCCTCACGCGCGACCGCGCCTCTTGGGCGGACGGTGGGTTTTTCTCGAATTTGACGTGGATGCCCCAAGGGAAAACCGGATACGTGACCGGGCCCAGTTGGATTTGCTCCAAGTGGGTCGCGTATTCGGAGAAAAAAACGGGGACACCCGCCTCCACCAGATGGCGAACGATGAAATCCAGGCGGTGGGCGGTATCCAACGGCGGGAACGCGGCTTTGTTTTCCAGTCCGGTGGCTTTCAAGGCTTCCGGCCAGCCCCAACGGGTCTCGAGGGTGAACTCGGGAATGAGAACCGCGTCCGGACGCAACCGGGACACGTGTTTCGCGTAAAACAGGGGCATGAGGTTCTGGTCCCCTCGACTGAGGGCGACGGCGCCCCGGGGAAGTTCCTTCAGGACGTTGACTCCATAATCGTTCGCCAACAGGTATCGGCTTTTATCCTGCCATTGGAATACAAGGACGCCCCAGGCCGTCGCGGCGAGAAGCGCGAGGATCGGCCACGCCGACAGGAGTTTTCCCCGGGGCGTCGGAATCCACCGGTCCAAGGCGAGAAGACCCCCGAACGCCAGAACGGACAACAACCCCTGGGTGGAAACCAGGTAAACGCCCAGGAGATAAGCGTTGTCCTTCGGGATTCGCAATAAAACCAGCGCGAGCAGTGTGAACGCGAAAACGGCCGACAGGGACGACACCCAACGCCCACGGCGTTGGAACCAGTAAAGCCCGCCGAGAAGCGCCAACAACAGGAATCCGGGCCACGCTTCCAGCGCCAGGAATCGAAACAACTCGCCCGCTTGCGCGAGGGTGGCGGCGAAGGACCGGGGCAAAAACTCGCCTCGCGGGGAATAGGGCGTTCTCAAGACGGCGTCGCGGAAGGAGTCGAACGTTTGGGGGTTTTCCCAATTGACGGCCGGGCGGAGGCTGGCTCGGAGAGGCAGGTACAGGTACACCGACAAACCCGTGATCGCGAACGTCGCCGCGGTCGCCGCTTTCCTGGCGTTCCAGGCGAGGCCCGTTTTCAGGAAACAACCGACCAGAAGGGGAATCCACAAGACCTCCGTCTGCCAGTGGTTGCCCAAGCCCACCGCCCACAGGAACAGGATGGCGTAAACCTTCCGAGGGGATTGGGCGCCCACGCTTTCGCTCATCACCATCGAAAGGATCCACAAAGCGAGGGTGTACACGCCGCCCTTGGCGGTGAGGCTTTCGGCGAAAACGTTTTGGCAGGACAAGAAGGAAACGCAGACGATGACCAGGAAGAGCGTCAGGTGTCGCGGTTCGGCCGGGGAAGCGTTGGCGTCCCCGGTTTCGTCGCGGATAAGGCGACGGCAGGTTCTCAAGACGAAACCCAAGGCGGCCAGGGCGCAGAAGGCGGAAAAGAGGTTGAGCCGGAAAGCCATGGAGCCGACAGGAAGCCATAGCGCCAGGTGGCCGATCAAGGCGTGCAGGGGGTAGCCGGGAGGGTGGGAAACGCCAAGCAGATGGGCGGAGGCGATCGTTTCGCCGCTGTCGTCCGCCATGAGGCCCGGATTTTGAGCGGATAAAAGCGCCTGCCACATCACGAGAAAGAGAACGGGCCAAAGCCAGAAGGCGGCGCCTCGTCCGGCGCCCCACGGTTTCAAGAGACCCGTCGGCGCGGGGGACGCGCGGATAAGGCCGTTCGGCGGAAGCTGATCCTCACCGGTCCTCCCATGCCCTGGTTCGACGGGACACCATCATAACGCGCGTGGAGTGGGTGTTCTTGAAAGCGTCAGTTTACGGGCGGGCGAAAACCGGCCCATTCCCGGGCGAAAAGAATCCGAGCGTGTTGCGTGGAATGACAGGTTTGTTTTAATGTAATGATCTTAAAATACATGTGTTTTGATCCGGTTGAGGAAGTAATATTCAATCGAGAAGTCTATTTTATGGTGTCGGCGTGATTCGGGGGCTTCCGCAAGGGTCACTCTCGCCTCATTTCGCGGGCGGATGGCCCTCAGTCCGCGATTTTCTGGTGACCGGGTCCCCGGGCTACCGAAGGTGTTGACGGGAAGGCTCTATGTTTTCGAGGCGTTGGATCCTGGCACTGGTTTTCATCGCGTCGCTGGGGGGCTTGGCGCCCTTGGCGCGGGCCGCTTGCACGGTTACGGGCGCCACGCTCGACGTCAGCGCCGACGACGACATCATCGTGTATCTCAACGGCAACCTGGTCATGTCCCAGCCGAACGATTGCGGTTGGTGGACGAACGTCCATAACTACCCCATTACCGACCTAGCCTGGGTCAACCCCTCGGGGGAGAACGTGCTGGCCGTGTACGCCACGGACCAGTGCGGCAACACGGCCTGGGCCACGTGGATGTTGACTATCACGTATTCCAACTGCCCCACGCAATACATCACGAGCGACGGTTGGTGCACCAACAGTACGAGCGCGGGCGTCACTTATACGGGAAGCATGACCCCGCCGGGTCTGCCGGCGAATTGGGAGACAAACGGATTCGCGGATACGGGCTGGGGAGGCGTGTACACGGGCGACGTGCGCGTCATCCGAAACTGCTCGAACTGCGCCCAGATCACGAATCCCGGCACGGGGAACCCGGTGCCGCACATCTGGGGCGATTATTCCTTCATGCCGGACTACAACGGCAAGGGTTATCTATTCCGCCAGCATTTCTACGCGGGCACCACGGCTTGCAACATCACGCCCATGCCGAGTCCCACGCCGCCCACGCCGACTACCACCCCGACAGCCACCTTGACTCCCACCGTGGGGTCGCCCACGGCCACTTACACACCCTGGCCCGGCTGTGGGCCTTCGGCCGGGGTCACGACCCCCAAGTTGAACATGCAGGCCCGGTGCTATTCCCAAAGCAACCAGTACATGGATTTCGGGATTCGTGTCTATAACTGGGACAGCGAGCCTGTCACCATCAGCAACCTTTGCGTGAAGACCTGGGCCTGGGAATCGGTGAATTTGAACATGATCGGTTTCAACAACTCGGCGGGCACCACTTGCGGCGCCGGGGGATCTCCTTGCAACAGCGTGATAAACACGGGAACGGCCTCCCTGGCTTCCTGGGGCGATTGCACGGCGGACCCGTCGCACCAGGCCAACCAGATGATCACGTATTGCTTCTCGTCGGCCGTGGTGATCCCCCCCAACGGCGGCTATTGGCAGACCCAGGGCGACCTGTTGCGCATGGGGCGCAACAACACCCAGATGACGAACGGGAATTTCTCCGACGATTGGTCGCATTTCGGGACGGGAAACGGGGATTGCGGCTCCTACGCCGGCTTCCAGGAAAGCCCCTACTTCGCGCTTTTCTACAACGGCCTGATCGTGCGTGAACAGATGGACGGGACGGGCGTGAATTTCGACACGGCCAGCGGGCGGGAGCCTTGCGTGGCGGTGATCACCTGCACCCCCACCCGGACCGTGTCCAACACCCGGACCCCCACGCCTTCACCCACGCCCACCCTCACCCGAACCCCGACCCCGACGGTTACCCACACGAGCACGCCCACGCCGACTCGCACGCCGACCAACACCCACACGAACACGTACACCTTCACCCGCACGCCCACGCCGACGAACACTTTCACGCCGACGCGCAC
>CAZSKE010000150.1:0-5925 GCA_964607325.1 uncultured bacterium
TTCAAGGTGGATCCCGGCGAACGCGAGGCCAAGGCGCCGTTGACCTGCCCCTCGGATTCGACATCGTCGTAATTCCGCGAGCCCACCATGGCGCGGATCTCGCCCGTCATGTTGTCCATCACCACCACGGCGCTTTGGCGGATGTGCTGGGAAGCCAGGGACCGGAGATGAGTCTCGGTCAGTTTCTCGCAAGTGGTTTGCAACCCCCGATCCAGGCTTGAAACCACGTCGGTCTCGCGGCTTGATTGGCGGCGCACCCAATCGCAAAAATGGGGTGCCTCCCGAATCGTGACCCGTTCACCCATCCACAAAGTCTCGTCCAGGGCCAATCGAAGATCCGCCGCGGGGATGCCCCCCGCGCGAGAGAGACGAGTCAGCGCCCGGTCACGGGCCCGACGGGCCCGGTCCGGGAAACGGTCCGGTCTCAACTGGTTGGGGGCCTTCGGAATCACCGTGAGCAGGGCCGCCTCGGCGTAGCTCACCCTCGAAACCGGCTTCAGGAAATACGTCCAAGCCGCCGTTCGCGCGCCCACCAGGTTGCCCCCATACGGGGCCAGGTTGAGATACATCTCCAGAATTTCGTCCTTCGAGTAATGGGCCTCGAGCTGTAAGGCCCGGAGAACTTCCCGGATCTTGTTGAGATACCGCCTGGGTTTGGGTTCCAGGAGACGGGCGACCTGCATAGTGATGGTGGAGCCGCCGCAAACAACGCGACCGGCGCGATGGTTGGTCCATGCCGCCCGGACGACGGAAAAGGGATTCACGCCGGGATGCAGGTAAAACCAACGGTCCTCGCAGGCCAGGATGGAGCGCCGGAGAGGCGCTGAGACCTCCTTCACGCGGCACCGCAGGCGCCATTCCCGTTGGGCATTCCCGTAAACCCGCAACGGTTCTCCATGGCGATCCGCGACCACCAGGGAAAAACCGCCTTGGATCCGACTCGTGGGAAGGGGAAACGACAGGTCCAGAATCAACAGCAAGGCGGCGCACGCCGCTAGAATCCTGACCGTCTTTCGCGCGAAGAGCCTTCGGGCGCGAAGAGATAAACCATCGCGAAAACGGCGGGTCCACTCGAGAAAAACGGGGCTGAAAAAACGCGCGGCCCAACGTCCCATTTTTTCGAAGCCGGGGGTCCCCATGTCAGGGGGAAGTCGCCACGGTCACGCCCCCGGCGCTCCCGATACTGCTGATACCGGGGTCGTACATGGCCTCCGCCTTGACCGGCGGCAACCGAAACACGCCCGCGGTGATCGCGCGCAAGGTGTAGGTGTAGGTCACCGTTTGCCCCGCGTTCAAGGGAAGGAAGAACAACACGCGGTCATCCCGAAGATCCAGGAAATCCACGCGGGTTTTCTGGTCCGCGACCCACGGAAGCACTTCCCTCGATTGAAGCCTGGGATTCTCCACCTCGAATCCCGCCGGCAACAGGTCCACCACCACGAGATTCTGGTAGTTCGACGCCGCGTTGCTCAGCGTGACCTGGGCCACCACCAACTCCCCCTGCGGCACGGCGGAAAGATTGAGGTTGTTCCCGTTCTTGTCCTTGTAAACCCTCCGGACTTGAAGGCCCTGATTCTTGTCCTCCGGAAGGGCCTCGCCCTGCGTGACACCGTCCGCTTCCCAATAGTAATACGCGCTTCCCTGGCCGACCGGGACGATCTCCACCGTCTTGCCGGCCAAGTCCTCGTCGGTGTATTCACTGGTCCCCTTCGAGTCGAAGGTTTTCACCTCCCGGCCCCCCACGCGAATCGTCCCGGTGAAGGTGGTTCCCTCGAGCTTGGCGTAAGCCTTGCCCAGGGCTTTGAGCGCGAAGGAATTCTCCTGGGTGCTTCCCCAACGACCCATCGGCGCGGCGTCACCCAGGAATTTCAACAAGGCGGGCACGGCGGCGCTTTGGGGATCGAGTTCCAGGTACGCCTCCATCAGGATCGCGGCCTCGCGCACGGAGGAACTCAAGACGCCCCCGGTCTCGGGCCGTGTCCCCTCGGAGGGTTTCGCCGCCGGCGGCAGGATCGCGCGCGCGGTTTTGGAATCGCCCGTGAGGATATAGGCCATCGCCAGTTGGGCGCGAGATTCAAGCGTGAGGGAATCGAGCTTTTGCTCCTTGAAGTAATTCATGGTGCCCTTGTCCGGATCCCCCAACAAGGCGAGCACATAGCACGCGTAGACCCGGGTCGAGTCACCGTCGCCGTCGTAGTAGCTGTAGTAGGTCTGCCGGTCTTCGCCCCGGGCCTGGGTTTTGAGGTTCGCCGTGATCCCCCGCACCACGCGCTCCGAGACGCTGAAACCCTTTTTCCGTGCCTCCGCGAGGAAGTGCGCGGCGTAAACACCGCACCAGTAATTGCTGTACGAGCCTCCGGGCCAGTAACTGAACTCCCCCCGGTCGTCCATCATGGATTCAATGCGCCGTATGCCCTCACGGACGAAGTATTCCGACGAATTGGACCGGAAAACATCCGGCGCGGCCACCCGGGCCACCTCGTTGAAGTACAGTAAAGGAAACGCGCTCGAGGTGGTCTGCTCGATGCAACCGTAGGGGTAATGCAGTAAGTATCGAAGCCCCCCCGCGTACTTCGTGGTCGGCAGTCCCGAGATCATCAACGAATACCGGTCCGTTCCCCGCGTCAGGTTCGCGGGGAACTGGAATTGGGTGGTTTTGCCCGAGGGCGCCGCGCCCGAACCGCTGAAATTCTCGAGAGGCTTGGCGGAGCGGACCGGAATGGCCGTCGATCTCGCGCTGGATTCGCCCGCCCCGGAGGCCGTGACCTTGACGGTCACCGGCTCCATGCGGTTCAAAACGCGGGCCTTGAATTTCGCGTGACCGGCCTCCCCCTTCTTGAGCGGGACGCTTTGACGAGTCGTCCCCATCCAGTCCAGGGGCCCTTTCGACTCGACCTCCACTTCGATGGTCGCGTCTTTCTCCGTGCCGTTGAAAACCCCGACGGGGACGTCGATCTCATCGCCCATGCATAAAAACCGCGGAAGCGAAGGCGACAGCACGAGTGGCGACCGGACGATGACCGGGGAGGACGCGTTGCCAAACCGGGTTTCCTTGAACGCCACAGCCATCAACCTCAACTCGCCGTCGAATTCCGGCACCCGGAAGGTGACCTTCGCGTTGCCCATCACGTCGGTCTTCACCAATCCCGACCAGAGTGCGACGGGTTTCACGCGCTTGACCTGGGGCTTCCCCAAGTTGCGCTCGCGGCGCTCGTCGGATCCCCCGACGGGCCCCTTCCCCTTCAGAATCTCGGGAAGCACCCAGGAATACAAGTCCATGGGCACTGTGTTGAGCTTGAGAGGGCCGTAAAAGAACGCGTAAGGATCGGGAGGCTGAAACCCCGTGAGTTGCAAGATGCCCGAATCCACCGCCGCTAGGATCACCTGGGCGCCCGAGGGGGCTTTCACCCGCACCGTCATCTCCGTCTCCGGACGGAGGGTCTCCGGGGCCTCCAATTTGACATTCATGCGGTCCGCGGAACGGGACACGTTCAAGCGAACGAGCCCGAAAGCGCGCGCCGGCGCCTTGGAGTCCAATGAATCGGTGGTTCTCAGCAAGGTAGCGGTCACGTACACGTTGGGCTTGTATTGATCCGTCACCGGAATCGCGATGACACCCGTGTTGTTGGAAAAACTCACCGCCCGGCTCCAATACACATCGTCTCTTTCCACGGTCAACAACAGTTTGCCCGAGAAGGGGCCACGAACGCGGACCTTGGCGGTTTCACCCGGCTCGTAATTCGCCTTGTCCAGCTCCACCTCCAGACGGTCGGGCTTGGCCATGGAGACGGACGAACGCCCCCAACCCCAGGCCGAGAACTCGTCCGTGGTCACGACGCGGCCATCGGCGGAAGCCACTTCCAGCATGAACTCACCGTACTCGTTGTTCGGGATCCGCACGGGGATGGGCGAGGCGCCCAAGGACAGGGCCAATTCCTTGACGATTTGGTATTGGTAATCGGAAACATACCGGTAACGGCCGTTCTCGTCCTTCCGATAAAGGCTTTGCCAGACTTTGCGATACAGCGTCGCGCGAACCGTCCCGGCTTTGACGGGTTTTCCCTCGGGATCCACCGCCACTAGGTCGTAAAGGACGAGTTTGCCCGGCGCCCCGCCTCCCTCGTCCTCTTCGTCGCCCGCGACGCTTTTCATGCGGGAACGCAACCCCAAGTAATACGGATAAGGATGGAATTCCACGTTGCGATATCCCGAGACGGCCCTTCCGCCTTCCTCCAGCACGGTGGCCACCAAGCGCGCCGACAAGTACCCCCGTGGTTTCGCCTCGGGGCCTTTGAACGTCGCGCTCCAGGCTCCCCGCTCGTCCAGGGCGCCCTCGGCCACGGATTGGTCGAAATTCTTGAACTCGCTCCGTCGGTCGCCGAACACGTATTCAGAAAAACCCTTCGGCCGAAACGGGCTCTCCATGAAATAGACGTTCAAGGAGGATTTTTGCCCGGCGGCCGGGGCCCCGAAAAGGAAATCCCCCTGGACCTTGACTTGGATTTCCTCGCCGCTCTGGTAGGTTTCCTTTTCGGTGGCGAGAGACACTCGGATACGGTCGGGGATGAAATCCTCGACATTGAACGCGACCGTCCCGATGGGCGCGGGATCCCCGGTGGTCATCCGGGCCTCGTAGCGCCCCGTCTTGGCGTAAGAGGGAATCTCCACGTCGAACTCGAAGGCGCCGTCCTTCTGATCCTTGTTGACGAGTTCGCGGAAAACCTTGGATTGGGGATCGATCAAGGTCACCTTCACGGGCAAATCGTCCGGCGTCCTCAACTGCGCGGTGCGAAGGATGCCCGCCAATCGCGCGCGATCTCCAGGCCGGTAGACGCCCCGGTCCATGAACAGATAGCCCTGGAGCCCCTGGGGCTGGTCCCGACCCGCGATGTCGTAATCCGCCAACGGCAAGACGGTACCGCCGAAGAGCAGGAACGACTCGTCGTCGGCGAGGGTCGCGGTCACCAGGTAAGGCTCGAACCCCTCTTTTTCAAAGGCGGTGATCCCCTCCAACACCGCCTTGCCGTCGTCATCCGTCACGGCCGTGGTCAACAATTGGTTATTGGAACTCAGCAACTTGAGCTGAACCCCGGGCAAGGCCCGAAGGGTCGTCAGGGAATTGGCGAAGACCACATAGCTGTTGCGGGTTTTCCTGGCGATGAGGCCGATATCGGTCAAAAGCACCCACTTGCTATCCTGTTCCCGGCCATATCCCTCACTACGCGAGCCCCGCAAATAAAGGTGATAAAGCCCCTTTCGCTTATCGGACAAAAGGGTCTTGAGGCTGGTGACATCCTTATAAAGCACGTTGCGGGCCTGACCCAACTGAAGGGTCTCGGTGGACACGTGTTTGCCAAGCCGTTCGTACTGCCCTTGATAGTAATAGTGCCGGTAGTAACTCCTGGACCCGAAAATGGAGCCGCCGAGGTTGTTCATCAGGTAAACCAGGTTGTTCAGGTAAACCTTGTCCACCACCAGTTCCGCCGAGGGGATGTTGACGGACTCGATCCCCACGTTCATCTCGCCCCGGCGAGGCAGATAAAACCCCTCGTCCGTGAAACTCAACGAGGGCTCGATTTCCTCGAACGAAACGTATTCCTTAACTTCCGATTCCAGGGCGGAACCGTCGGAGGCCTTGAGACCTTCCCGCAGAGTGACGGTGTACTGCCTGCCTCCCACGAAATCGCCTCGCAGAGTGACCGTGTTGAAACTACTCGTCGTGGCGAACTTGATCTCGGGACTGACCACCACGTAGCTTTTGAGCGCGGCGACGTCCACGGGAGAGGAGAACTCGACGCGGATGGCCATGTCTTTGGGATTGGCCTCGGCCGTCATCGACTTGACCTCGAGCGATTTGGCTTTCTGGGGGATCACTTTCATATTCACCGCTTTGCCGAGCCCGTCGCCGCATTGAACGCATTTCAA
>CAZSKE010000151.1:0-5922 GCA_964607325.1 uncultured bacterium
GGCGTGTTCGTCACCGTGAAGGTGTGGGTGGGCGGGATGGATCCCGTCGGCGTCAGGGTGTGTGTGCACGTGACCGTCGGCGTGCGGGTCACCGTGGGGGTGTGGGTGCGGGTAAAGGTCGGGGTACGAGTCGGAGTGGCGGTATTCGTGAACGTAGGGGTTCGCGTATAGGAAGGGGTTGAACTAGGGGTGCGCGTCGGCGTGGGGGTAAAGCTGGGCGTGTTCGCGCGCGTGACGGTGTTCGTGAGCGTGGGGGTGCGGGTCGGCGTCAGGGTGGGCGTCGCTGTCGATGTCGGCGTGATCGTGCGCGTGAAGGTATTCGACGTGGTGGGAGTGAAGGTGCGCGTCCTCGTGGGTGTGACGGTGAAGGTGGCAGTCGGGGTGCGGGTGGGCGTGGCCGTGTTCGTCCTCGTGGCGGTCGGCGAAACCGTGTGAGTGAGCGTGGGGGTGCGGGTGGGCGTCATGGTGTTTGTCGGCGTCGGCGTGATCGTGCGTGTAAACGTGTTCGTAGAGGTGGGCGTGAAGGTGCGCGTCGAAGTTCGCGTGGGCGTGGAGGTGAAGGTGGCGGTCGGGGTGCGGGTGGACGTGGCGGTGCTCGTCCGCGTGGCGGTCGGCGAAACGGTGTGGGTGAGCGTGGGCGACAGGGTACGGGTGAACGTGTGGGTGTTCGAAACGGTGAAGGTGCGCGTCGAAGTTCGCGTGGGCGTGGAGGTGAAGGTCGCTGTGGAAGACCTCGTGGGCGACAAAGTCGTCGTCGGTGTCCGGGTCGCCGTGGCGGTCGGGGATCGGGTGACCGTGACGGTCGGGCTGGATGTCATGGTTCCCGTCAGGGTTCGGGTCGGCGTGGCGGTCACGGTCGGGGTACGCGTCGCGGTTCCGGTCCGGGTCGCGGTCCGGGTGGGTGTGGAGGTGTTGGTGGCGGTGGGCTCTCTCGTGAACGTGCGGGTGGGGGTGCAGGTCAAGGCGCCGCAATTCACGACCGGAAGGGTGTAGGCGAGCAGAAACACCAGGGGCGCGTTCCAGTTGATGGCCATCTCGTTCCCGGCGTAGGACGCCGTCTCGTCCACCCATCGCTTGGCGGGAGGATTGGCCGGCAGGGCGTCCAAGCCGCTTCCATCCATGCTGGAGGAGTTGGGTCCACCCGAAAGCACTCCCGGCCAGGGGGGTAGGTTGACGTATTCGGGGCTTCCGGAAGGCCGGTGATGCGGATGAAGGAACGGTTTGTCACCCACGTGGGACAACCAGGAAACCCCGTGCGTGTTGCGGCCTAGCAGGTAGTGAAGGTTGTTGAGGGCGGCGTTGGTGTATTGGGTCGAGGGCGTCATCCGGTTGGCCACGAGCAGGAAGATCCCGTAGTTGGCGACACCCCCGTTCGAACCCCAAACGTACTGGGTGTTGGTCAAACTCACGCGGTAACCGTTCGTGTTCCCGTTCGTGCGGGTGGAGATGGTGTTGGCGGCCGAGATCGTGTCGTTCTGGATGCGCGTCTTGAGGGACGCGTCGCCCCCCGAGGAGAAATAATAGGCCCAAAGAGCCAAGTTCTTCACGGAGGCCCAATCCTGGGGATAAGCCGTCGCCGAGAAGAGGGGCGACGTACCCGCGTTGTTCACCACGTACGTCGAGTAAGTGGCGGTGCCTGTGGTCCTAAAAAGCTCGGCCGCGGCCCAAAGCCGCTCGTCCGTCGTCGTGTTGTCGCCATAGGCGCCGGTGCTGATTCCGGTCGGCTGGGTGTAGGTCACCGTGGGATTGGCCGAAACCCATGTCCAGGCGTTTTCGGCGGCCGTGCGGCACGTGGCGGCGAAAGCGGCGTCGAACGGCTGGTAAAGCCTGGCCGCGATGGCCATGACCGCCGCGAAATCCGCGGTGGAACAGCTGGTCTTGTAGGGCGCGCCCGTCCCGGTGCCGATGACATAGCGGGTGCCGGCCGCGTCGTTTTCCGGCAGGGGGAATCCCGTTCCGAACACCGCGCTGGTGTTCTTGTGCCACACCCCGCCGTCGCCGTCCTGCATGGTCAGCATCCACTCGAGGTTCCAGCGGGCCTCGTCTAGGATGTCGGGCGTGGCGTTGCCCGATTCGGGGATCTGGAGGTTGACCCCCCCGATGCGGTCCTGGAACCATTCGTAGGTCCACAACACCTCACCGGTGGAGATGCCGGAGTTGACGATGTACTTGCCGTAATCGCCCGCGTCGTGCCAACCCTTGGCGGTGTTCCGGGTGCCGGTCCTGCCCGAGGAGGCGTGGTAGGTGGAGGGCAGGTCGGTGGCGGCGCCCGAGGCGTGGCAGATGGCGTGGCTGTACGCGGTTCCGTCCACCGTTCCCATATTGACGGCGGTACCGCAACGTTGGCCGTAGAAACTTCGCATGGCCATGTAATAAGCGACAGCGAACGTGTTGGGGCCGATGTCGAAGCTGTAACTGGTCCCCACGCCCGCCACGTCGAGGTAATAGGATCCCACGGTCGTGAGGGAGGAAAAATCCGCCGTGCGGATGGAATCGCCTGAGGCGGAATCGGTGAACGCCCCCGCCAACGTTCCGGTCAGGACGGAGACATTGTCGGAGACGCGGCGAACGTCAAAGGCCCCGGTGGCGGCGGTGGAAACCACCATGGCGAGTTTGGATTCGGTCGTGAGGTAGCCGACTTGGTCCACGCGAATAGCGGTCGAAACCGCGGCCGAGACTCCGGAGGCGCATAGGCTCAGGGCCCCAATGGCGAACCAACAAAATATCCGTGGCGGTTTAACAAGCTGATTGAGGAAGGCCCTCACAAAAACCCCCGGGTTTGGAACGAGGCGTCCTTCCAACCGTTCCTTGAACGGTTAAATCTTACCGCGAGGGATGGGGCTTACGCTTGGATGGTTGGCCCCACAAGACGCTTTTTGCCTAGTGGGCTTCCAAGGACCCTGAAGACGGTTTCACCTGCTCTTTAACGTCAAACGGCGAATGGCCGCCTAGTAAATATTGAAGTCGCGCTTGTGAAATATTTGATCGGGTTTATCGGAGGATGACCAGCGGCGAGGTCTTGGTGGAGGATTGATCCTTACCGCTGATCGTCGCGGTGTGGTAATAAACGCCGTTCGCGATCGGGGCGTTCTTCAGGTCCCGGGTATTCCAGGGGTAACTGTTTCCTCCCGCCTTCACGCCCGTCAAGGACGTCTGCCAGATCACCCGGCCGGAACGAGTGGAAATCTTGAGCGTCACCTTGGCGGTCGCGTCGTACGCCCCGCGGGGTGCGGCCGATAATGCCGACACGGCGGCGGTCTCGCCGGAGACTTCGTAGTACAGGCTCACGGGACCGGCCACCTGGATCGGGTTGGGGTATGACAGGGCCTTCACCACCTGGGGGCCTTCCATGGCGGACCATGGGGGCGTCGCGGTCCCGGTCGGGGTGTCGGTGGAGGTCGGCGACCAGATGGGGGTCTCCGTGCTTGTTTCGGACGACGTCATCGAGGGTGTCGGGGTCAAGGTATTCGTGGATGTAAAAGTCGGTGAATTCGTATAGGTGCGCGTAAAGGTGCGAGTGAGGGTCGAAGTGGGGGTGGGGGAGTTCGTGCGAGTATTCGTGGGGGTGTACGTCCTTGAAAGAGTATTGGTGCTTGTTTGAGTGGCGGTGGACGTCATGCTCGCCGTCCCAGTCGGCGTCGAAGAAACGGTTGAAGTCCGGGAGGCTGTCGCGCTGGCTGTCGCCGAACCCGTCGCACTCGGGGTCAAAGGGGGCGTGACGGTATGGCTGTTAGTCGCCGTGCGGGTGAAAGTGGGCGTGAATGTCGACGTTTGAGTGGCCGTAGAAGTCGTCGTAGTGGAAGCCGTGTTCGTCCGGGTCGGGGTTGCAGCCGCCGTAATATTCACCGAATTGGCGGTGCCGGAAATATTCCAAAGAACGATATAGTCACCGGTGTATCCGACCTGGTGGCCATGAAGACTGTTGATCCACCACGAACCGTAACTCACCGTTCCGGAGGCCTGGGGCGTGGTGATCAGGACCACCTGGTACGATCCCGACCCCACGATTATATCGAGACCCGAATAAACGACATTATAGACCCCCGGGGAACCGGTGGCCGTCAAGGTTGACGTCGCGACTGTTCCGCCGGGATTGTACAACTGGACTTCGATAATCTCCGACGGAAGGTTTCCCGACAAGGTGAAAGTCAGAGTAAAACCTGTAACTATTTTTCCGCAGTATTTGTCGATCATGCAATTGCCGAATTCAACATCAGCCACGGTGACCGGACCCGTCGCCGACGCAGTCCCCGGAACCGGGGTCGGGTAAATACACGTCTTGATGCAACCCGTGGAGGTCGCAGTTGCGGTTGCGGTTTTTATTCGCGTCGAGGTCGGGGTGTTGGTAGCGGTTGGGGTGTTCGTGGAAGAAAAGGTGCACGTCGCCGTGGCCGTGTTGGTTCTGGTCGTTGTGGACGTATAGGATCCCGGCGTATTGGTGAAAGTGTGGGTTTCCGTCGGAGTGGGCCAATGGCAGTCGTAAATGGTCCCGCCCTGACCGTAAGTTTCATATTCCTGGCAAAGACTTCCATGTGGCCCTGCATAAACGCTCATCGAAACCGAGTGAGTATCTGTTTTCACAGTGCAAATGCGTATTCTTCCTCCGCCGCCGGGACCTGAACCGCATAAAGAAGAAGCGAAACATGGGGCTCCCCCATTTTCGGAAATTCTTCCGGAACCATATAGTCCATCGGCGTCGATCGAAACCGTGCCTCCGGCTCCGCCACCGCCTCGGCCGTTACTAAGCGCTAAACGATCTTGGTCGCCATTCATCAGGATGGATCCATTGATTGTCATGGAACCGGCTGGCATATGGACGATTAATGCCGCTCCACCGGCGCCACTTTGATAACTGTTTAAACCACCTTCGGACCCCATCTGGGTGGGGTTCGTAGCGGAATCGTATGTTTTTCCACCTTTGCTCGGAGACAATAATTCACCGCCACGTCCACCCATTCCACCATGTCCCCCGCCGCCTCCACTGGTGCCAAGTCCTCCTCCGCGTCCGGGTCCATTAAGGGCGTATGCAGACCCATACCCGTAACCTGTCCCCAAAATCACCCCATCCACATTCGCGTCTCCCGTGATATTGAGAGTAACTGCGCCGCCGATGAACAACGTCGCGCCCGCCTGGACATCCAGGGAACAGAGGTCATAGGTGTTGTTAGCCAATGCGACCGGATTGCCTGCCATGACCACCAAAGCGCAAGGCAAGGTGGTCGGATTCGTGGTGGGGACCGTAGTGGCGCTATTCCACGTACCGGTGGGTGTTTGGGTCCAGCCGGCCGTATTTGTTCTGGTGGGCGTTGAGGTCGAGGTGCGCGTCTTGGAGTTAGTGCTGGTACAGGTGAAAGTTTTGGTTGATGTCGGGGTGGGCGTGAAGGTGTCCGTCTGGGCGGACGCGAAGCCGATACCCGCCGCCAGCAGGACCAGTCCGATTCGGATGCGGCGGTTGATGGATTCTGGAACGAACATCACACACTCCGGGGAATAGATCCTTCCCCGTAATACGGATACGATCCGAACGGTTTATTGCACCTGGAAATCGGCTTCATTGAATAAAAAAGGCCCCAATTCGGGGCCCTTTTCGAAAGTTCCAACCGCAAGTCGCGGAATGTTACTGCACCAGTACCTTGAGGATGACCGGGGTCGCGCTTCCCGCCCGAACCTGGATGTAATACAGCCCCACCGCCACCGGAACCCCCTTCGTATCCCTCAGGTCCCAAGCCACCGTCCTCGGACCGGTCACTTCCAATGTCTCAGCGTAAACCTTGCGGTAGGAGGACGTGAACACCCTCCAAGTCACCCTTTGGGGACAGGACGAAAGCAGGTCGATCTTGATCGTGCCACCGTCCGCTGGCGCCGGATTGGGATAGGCCGCGGAGACGCGGATCTGTCCGCAAGGCAAGTCGATGGGGGTCG
>CAZSKE010000152.1:0-5922 GCA_964607325.1 uncultured bacterium
CTTGAGGCCGTGTAAACGCTCCTCGGGATTGACGATCTCGGTGATTCGAACCCCGAAATTCTCGTCAATCACCACCACTTCGCCCTTGGCGATGAGGCGTTCGTTGACAAGGATATCCACCGGCTCGCCGGCGAGCTTATCCAGTTCGACGACCGAACCGGGCGCCAACGCCAGGATTTCCTTCACAAGTTTCGTGGTCCGACCCAGTTCCACGGTGAGTTTCAGGGGCACATCCATCAACAGGCCGATATTGCCCCCGGCCGAACCCGCCATTTGATCCATTTGCACGGCTCTACCTCCTGCCTGCGCTGGGGCCCCGAAAGGGTGCCCGATGAATTTTCCCCGGCAGTCCCTGGCGCGCCAACATCGGCGCCCGACCCCCGCAGGACCATGTTTCTAAGCGAACCTTAGACAAAACCTCAGTCGTTTCTCTCCCGGATCACCTGGGTGATCTGGATGGCCTTCTTCTTGGCGGAAACACCAGGACGGCCTTTCAACTTCACGAGGTTCTCGATCAGGATCTCGATCTCGCCGTGCGGGCTCGTCCCGAGACGAACCACGTCGCCCGCCTTGAGTCCCATGACATCGCCCACCGTCACCTGCGCGGATCCCGCTTCCACCACCAGGGGAATAGCCGCTTCCCGCATGACACGAGTCAGGTTGGTCACCGTCTCGTGGGTGGATTCCTTCTTTCCAACCGTGAACCACTTTTGCGCCGAAAGATTCCCGATGAGGGGTTCGATGACCACGTAAGGAATGCACATGGACATCTTGCCGGTGACATCGTTGATCTTCATCTCGAACTCGATGACGGCCGCGATCTCGTTGGGGGCCACCACCTGCACGAACTGAGCGGTGGTTTCATAACCCGACAACTTGGGATCGAACTGCCCAACCTTGTGCCAGGCCTCACGGAGATTTTCCAGCGCCCGATGGATCACCTTCTCGACCACCGACTGCTCGATATCGGTCAATTCCCGGGGGGCGGGAGGAGCTTTTCCAGGGCCACCCAGGATTCGGTCGATGAGGGTCAATACCAGCTCGGGGCTGATCTCCCACAAGATGGAACCTTCCAGTGGCTCCATCTTGAGCACGAAGATACAGTCGGGCCGCGGGAGACTCATCGTGTACTCCCGGAACGGCAACTGCGTCACCGATACGACTTTGACCTCGGCCACCGTGCGCAGATAAGCCGCGACAGAGGCCGTGAAACCGCGCGAAAAGATCTCATGGAGCATCTCCAAGGTCCGCATGTGATCTTTTGAAAAGCGGTTAGGCCGGTTGAAATCGTACGTCTTGATCTTCCGGCCCTGCTCGTCAATGATCACGCCGGCCTCGGGGGCCGCGGAGGGGCTTTCGGCGCTTTCGGCCGCGCCCAGATCCATGTCCAAATCGGACAGGAGCGCGCTTACTTCGCCATCGGAAAGCAGTTCATCCATGGTTCTCAGTCCTCCTCGATTCCCTTCCGCACGCCAAAACGCCTTACTGGATCGCGAACGACGTCAGGAAGACGTTGGTCACCGCCCCGAACTTCAAGAGGTGGTTGACCTTGAGCTGGAGCTCGCGACGAAACCGCTCCTTGCCTTCCGAATTGGCCAATTCAGCGGCTTTTCGATCGGTGAGAAGCGTGTTGACCAGATCTTGGAACTGGGGCGTGCGCTCGCGCACTTCCCGATCCAACTCCTGGTTGATTTTGCTGTACTCGAGCTTGACCTCGGCTCGCACGTAGCGCGAGACGTCCTCGTCGGCCAGGTTGACGATGAACGTTCCCAGGTCGTAAATCTTCCCGGGCTCCGGTTTCTGCTCGATGATTTTGGTCTCCTTCGGCTCCATGCTGGCCGCCTTGAGCATGAAGAACCCGATGCCCAGAGCCACGGTCAGAAGAACACTCACCAAACACAACAGCAGGATGAGGTTCAACTGCCGCTTCAAAGCCTTATCGCCTTGCTCAGCCATTCCCGCTCCTCCTTGTTTAATCGAGCTTCATGATGACGACATCCACACGCCGGTTCATCCGCCGGTTAGCCTCGTTTACGTTCGGCACGAGGGGCTGGAACTCCCCATAGCCGGCCGCAGACAAGCGCGACGGATCGAGGCCCTTTTCCTCGACAAAAAACTTCACGACGGCCGTGGCCCGCAGAGCCGAAAGTTCCCAATTGCTGGGCAATTTGGCCGTGCGGATGGGCAAATCATCCGTGTGCCCCTCGACCACCAACTGACGGTCGGGGTACTTCTTGACCACATCGGCCACATCGCCGAGGATCTCGCGCATTTCCTTCTTGATCGCCGTATCCCCCAGGTCGAAAAGCACCTTGTCGGTGAGAAGACTGACCACAAGCCCCCGGGCTTCCTTTCGGATCATGACCTTCTGGGCGCCCAGGTATCTTTGTAGTTTCATCTTGACCTGGCCTTCAACGTCTCCGCCAGTGCCCTTCACCGGTGTCGGTTTCTTCTTCCCGCCCGGCCCACCTTCCTCCGGCTCCCCGGCCATGATCTTGAAGTGGATACCTTGCTTGGACCCTTCCGCCGGAAGGATCGTGGCGCCGCTGGAAACCAAGCCAAACACCGCCCGGAAGGAAGCGGCCACTTCCTGGATCTTCTGCTCGTTACCCGCCTCGGAGAGCGCGTACAAGATGATGAACATGGCCAACATCAGGGTGATCATGTCGGCGTAGGTCAGAAGCCAGCGCATCATGCCGCCGGACTCCAGCTCAACCCCGCCACCGCCCTCGCCCTTTTTACGTTTCGGCATTACGCTCTCTCCATCCGGGTGTCCGTTTGGTTACTTCTTCGGCTCTTCTTTACCCTCGGCTGACTGCGCCTCCAGATCCAGCTTCATCCGGGGCGGCAAGAACGCCTTGAGCTTTTCCTCAACGATACGGGGGTTATCCCCGGCCGAAATCGAGAGGATGCCTTCCAGCATGACTTCCCGCAAGAGAACCTCTTGTTGGCTGTTTTGCTTCAGCTTGAAGGAAATCGGGAGAAAGACCACGTTCGCGAACGAAATGCCGTAGAAGGTGGCGATAAAGGCCGTCGCGATGGCTCCGGCCAACTGCTGTCCGGTGGCTCCACCTTCGCCCATGGCCGCCAGAGCGTGGATCAGGCCCAAGACGGTCCCGATGATTCCCAAGGTCGGGGAGAATCCTCCGAACGTCCCGAAGATACCCTCACCGATCTTATGACGCGCTTCCAAGAAGGCGATGTCGGTCTCCATGATGTTCCGGATCATTTCGATGTCCGTGCCGTCCACCACGAGTTGAAGACCCTTTTTGAGGAAGGGATCGCTCACAGCCTCGGCTTCCTCTTCCAGGCCCAAGAGACCTTCCCGGCGGGCCTTCGTCGCGAAACCCACGAGTTGGGTCACAATGGCGGCGGGGTTGAGTTCCTGGCGTTGGAAGGCCTTTTTCAAGACCGGCCAGAACTCCTTGATGGAGTCGATGGGGAAGCTCATGATCGTGGCGCCTGCCGTTCCCACACCGACGATCAGGAAGGCAGATAATTTGAACAATACGCCAATATGGACGCCTTCAAGGATGGCGCCGCCCAACACCCCAATCAGGCCCAAGATCAATCCAATCCATGTTGCGAGATCCACAACCTCACCTCCCCTAAGTTTCGTCCGTCGACCCGACCGGGCCGTTCATGCCCTTTCGGACATGGGCGATGGCCGAAAACTCGTCCAGCGCTTTCTGTTCTTCCCGCTCAGCCTCATTGATGTAAGACGTCCACTTCCTCTTCTTGAGGTTCTCTAAAAGTTTTCGGTCCCGCGACGCCTCCAAGGCCTTGAGACGTCTTCGTTCGACTTCCTCCGCCGCCTCCCGTTCGAGCGCCTCGAGGCGTTTCTCACGGCTCAACAGCGAATCCCAGTAATCACCATAAGCCGCCAACGCTTCCGCTGTGACGACCCCGGCACCTTGAACGCGGGTGAAATCCCGCCGGAAGTCCTCCTGCGACTCGAGGTGGCTCTCAATCGCCTCCTCGACCTGCAGTAACACTCCCTTGGCCTGTGACAGTTCCAGAACGCGGGCGTCTTCCACCTGGCCCCGGTAATTCAACACTCCCTGCAGTCGGAAAGAGAACTTCTTGGGCACTCCTCCCCCTTACCGCCGGAAGGCTTCCATTTTCTCCATCGTCTGCGGCCAGGAGGACCGTTCCTCCCGCCCTTGCCTCAAAAACCCGTTCACGGAGTCGATCTTCTCCAAGGCTTGGTCCACCCGGGGATTCGACCCCTTCACGTACGCCCCGATCGCCAACAGATCTTCCACGCTCTTCACGGTTGAAAGCACCGCCCGAACCTTCCCCGCGGCCTCCAAATGCTCCGACGAGGCGATGTCCGGCATGACGCGCGAAACGCTCTGCAACACATCCACCGCCGGATAATGCCCCTGGCTCGCCAGGTCCCGGCTCAAGACCACGTGGCCGTCCAAGATGGCTCGGCACGAATCGGCGATGGGCTCGTTCATGTCGTCCGCTTCGACGAGAATCGTGTAAAGCCCGGTAATGCTCCCCTGGTGCGAGGTGGTCCCCGCCCGCTCCAGGATCTTCGGCAACAACGCGAACACCGAAGGCGTGTAACCCTTGGTGGTCGGCGGTTCCCCGATGGCAAGGCCCACTTCTCGTTGCGCCATCGCGAAGCGCGTCACCGAATCCATCATCAACATCACCCGGCGGCCCTGGTCCCGAAAGTGCTCCGCCACCGAAGTGGCCACCAAGGCGGCTTGGATCCGGAGCAAAGAAGGCTGGTCGCTTGTCGCCACCACGACCACGCTCCTCACCGAGATCTCGCTCGATGAAATCCCGGACCTCACGACCGCGCTCGCCCACCAGGGCGATCACGTTGATTTCAGCTTCCGTGTCCCGGGCGATCATCCCGAGCAAGGTGCTTTTTCCCACCCCGCTTCCGGAAAATATCCCGAGCCGTTGCCCTTCCCCCAAAGTGAGAAGCCCGTCCAGCGATCTCACCCCGGTGGCGACGGGTTTTTCAATGCGCTTCCGATCCATGGCGGGCGGCGGTTCCCGATGAACCGGAACTTTCGTTTCCAAAGAACCCAACGGGCCCCGGTTGTCGATGGGCCGACCCAGCGCGTCGATCACGCGTCCGAGCAATCCCATCCCCACCGAAACCTCAAAAGGCGTCCCTGTCCGTATCACCTCACTGCCAGGGCCCAAACCCCTCATCTCACCGAGGGGCATCAGAAGAACCCGGTTCTGCCTGAAGCCCACCACTTCGGCCAGTACAGGCGGTCCGTTGTTATCCGCCGGGGTGATCCAACAAGCTTCCCCGACGGAAGCCACCGGGCCGGACGATTCGATCACCAGCCCGACCACCTGCTCCACCCGACCGTTCACACGGATCGGGTCCATCTTCTTGATTCGTTCCCGGTAAAGCTCCCGGGAAAACCCCGCCGGGGCCGATTCGTTGGTCACCTCATCGCCCCCAGATGGTCTCCGCACAACCCTTACATGGAACTTTTAAGCGCGTCTTGCGCTTGGTTGGTCAATACGCTCAAACGGGCGTCAACGCTTCCGGCCTCGGTCTCGATCAGGCATCCGCCTTTTTCAATCCGCCCATCGGCCACCAACGCCAGTTCGCCCGCGCCAACCGACAACTGCAACTCCTGCCGTGCCTGCGAAACCCGTTCAACATCCTCCGGGTTCAGATGCACTTTCAATTGGACACGATCATGGGCCCGTTTCAACGCCTCGGAAACCATGTCCACCACCATCGCGGGTCGCTCTTGGGCTTCCCGTTGGAGACACCGGTACAAGGCGTCTCCCACCAACTCCACCAGGATTCCCTCGAGATCCGCCACCGCTTTCCGGCGTTCCGCAAGCGCCGCCTGAAGCAGGGCGTCCCACTCGAGGATTTTGGCTTCCCAAACTCGTCGTCGGCATCGTATTTGGCTTACTTTCTGCCTATGG
>CAZSKE010000153.1:0-5904 GCA_964607325.1 uncultured bacterium
CCCACACCTCCGTCCCGGTCTGCACGGTGACCCCCGGCGTCACGTTCCAAAGCGAGACGGAAAGCAACAACAGCACCGTGACCGCCAACGACCTGGGGACAATCGGGCCCTCGGGATTGTGGGTCAAGGGCGCCCTGGACTCGGACACGGACGGCGCTGATTACTTCCTCTTTACGGCTTCCACCACGGGTTATTACGATTTCACCGTCGATTGCCGGGCTTCTGAAGACTTCTCCCTGACCATCTACTGCTCGGGCGCGCTGGTCGCCATGGTCAGCGGTTCGGGCCTCCTTCACCACCCTCATTTCGCGCAAGCGGGCCAGTACTTCCACCTGCGGGTCAGCACCACTTCCGGTTCAGGTCCCTACGACCTGAAGTTGAGCGCAACGCCATTCACGGCGTCCCCCGCCGTTTGCACGGCCACGCCGGGAACCGCCATCATCTCTTCGGAACTCGAGCCCAATGATACCAGTGGCGCGCCGCAAGACCTCGGTTCGGTGGGGCCGTCCGGCATTTGGATTCAAGGCGCTGTGAATATGAGCGCCGATGGAAGTGATTACTTCTCCTTCACGGCGAACACCACGGGCACCTATACCTTCGACTTGGATTGCTGGAATAACTCGCATCTCAATCTCGACGCGACGTTTTACGGTTGCGCCACTTGCCCAGGATTTGCCTCTGGGCTCGGCCTCAAAACCTATACGCTGAACGCCATTTCGGGCACCACCTACCAGATCCGCGTATATCCATCAAGCGGGGGCGGGTTCTACGACCTCAAGTGCCACTAAAGTGTTCTGACGATCAATGGCGATCGGTCGTCCGCTTGAACTTCAAGGCGAACCCGAACAACCCGCCTCCATCTTTTAAAGCCGGTCGCTGACCGCCCTCAGTTATTCCGGTTTTTCCGGATTTCCTCCAGCTCCAACTTGAAATCCTCCAATTCCTCCTTCAAGTCCTCCACGTCTCTTCCCCCCTCCCCCTTAAAAAGGCCGGACAAGTCGAAAAGGATGGACCAGCACTCCTCCGGGGACAAGGGGCTTTTCTTCATCAGATACTGAAGATACAGATGAAACCTCACGCATTCCTCGTACAACTCCAGGCATTTCACGCCGGACAATTCGGCCGACACGAGCGAGAAGGACTTAAGAAGGATTTCCACGTCCTGGAGGACCGGCCTCAAGGCGCCCTTCACGTCGAAACCCTGGATGGCGTCGTAATACGTCGTGTCGAAACGGTCCTTCCGAAGCCCGTCCTGGGTGGCGGCCTGGTAGCGCTGAAAAGCCTTCTGGATGTTGGCCGAGCCTTTTTCCAATCCGTGAAGCCCCTCCACCATGCGGGCCAAGTGGGAAATGAAATCCTTTTTATCCAAGTCCTTCCGCCCGGTGAGCCCGTGGACCGTCTCGATGTAATGGAATGCCGCGGAAGCTGTTTCGATCAAGGAGGCCGTCAGCGGCTCCAAACTCGACTCGGGGACGCGCCCCGACGTCAAGGCCTCGCTTAACAAGCGCCGCGTTTCAGGATTCGGGTTCCAGTCCCGGATATTCGCGATAAATTGTTCAGCCGTCATTTCGTCCAAGGGTCACCTGTTCCATCGCGTAGACGCGGAGCTCCCGAAAAAGACTTTTGATTCGAACCGGCCAACCGTTAGCAGCGTGTGACAAAACAGTTTTTCAGCGTCCCGTTAGTTCAGCCCCACGATCGGGAATCGATAACGCGGGCCCTCCGGCTTATCCCGTTTCTCCGATTCCCCGGTTTCGGGAAATCCCTCGGGATTCAAAGCTCTCGTCCAACGATCCCCGGGCGCGCTGGCGCCGAAATAATCGGCCCGGTATTCCCGAAGCCGGTATCCCCGAACCTTGAACAAATCCCGTTCCGCCTGGGGCGTTTCAGCGTCCAGGTCGGCGTCGGTCCAGGCCGACAACGACGCGCCCCCGCGCTTTTCGATCTCGATTTCCAGCGTGATCAACAACTGGGATTCGAGACCCAGCCCTTTTTTACCGGCCGCGACGGCGATGACGCGCAGATCCCATTCGCGCGGTTTTTCCCGCGACGGTTCGGCCCAAGCGAGCGCCCACGCGCTCCCCGCTTCCTCGCACCAAACCGCGACGCTTTTCAAGGATGGTTTCGCGGGGAGTTCCGGAAAAACCGATCGGAGCGCGCCCCAATCCTTTTTGCCGCAAACCCGAATCCTCACGACAACCCCCCTGGGCGGCTCGAGTGGCGCCACGGAGCGATCGAGAACAGAAAACGGCCTCGGACAATCGTCGTGCGAGATTATCCCCAGACCAGGACGCGCGTCAAGAAGCCGCGCATGGACAGTCCACACCCAAAAAGCTACACTACGCCTCGCCCCGGGCAAACCGGCGCATTCCCGATATCAAGGAACATGCCCATGACACCTCCTCGCCCCAAGATCACCGTTGTCGGCGCCGGCAATGTCGGCGCCTCCTGCGCCTCCTGGCTCGCGGAGCGCGATCTCGGAAACGTCGTTCTGTTGGACATCCCCGCCACCAAGGACATGCCCAAAGGCAAGGCCCTGGATCTTACCCAGGTGGGCCCGATTTCCAACCACAACACGCGATTGACCGGCACCACTTCGTATGACGACACGATCGGGTCCGACGTGTGCGTCCTGACCGCGGGGGTCCCCCGAAAACCAGGCATGAGCCGCGAGGATCTCGTGGCCATCAACCAGGGCATCGTGCAGGACGTGTCGCGGAAGCTGGTGGAAAAATCCCCACAGACCATCCTGATCCTGGTGACCAATCCGCTCGACACCATGTGCTACGTGGCGTACAAAGCCTCGGGTCTCCCCAAGAACCGGGTCATCGGCCAGGCCGGGGTTTTGGACTCGGCTCGCATGAGGGCCTTTCTGGCCCAGGCCGCCGATGTGGCAGTGGAAAACGTTGTAGCCGCCGTCATCGGGGGACATGGCGACGAGATGGTGCCACTGGTGCGTTTGTGCAACATCGCCGGGGTGCCCATCCAGCAGGTCCTCAAGCCGGAACAAATCACCGCGATCGTGGAACGCACCCGCAAGGGCGGCGGCGAACTCGTTCAATTGATTGGAACCTCGGCTTGGTGCGCCCCCGGCGCGGCCGCGGGCCGCATGGCGGAAGCGATCCTGAAGGACCAGAAGTGGGTGGCCCCCTGCTCGGCGTACCTGGAAGGGACCTACGGCCTGAGGGACATGTATTTCGGGGTTCTTTGCAAACTGGGGCGCGAAGGGCTGGAACAAGTGATCGAGGTTCCCCTGACCGACGAGGAAAAAGGCATGGTGGAAAAGTCGGCCGCCATCATCCGCGAAACAATGCGCGCGTTAAAATGATAGGGGTTTCTCCTAACTGGGATGCTCCCCTCTTTTTTGTAACTGGGATTCAGGGGATGCATAGCATTTCTCATATTGAGAAATGCTGGAGCAATGGACAATGGAAAATCGATAATAGACAAAGGCATTGCGGTCGATTCTCTATTTTCGATTTTCGGGGAGAACCTGTTCTGTACCTGTCCGCCGCACGATCGAAAGAACGAAGGCTCTGGAATCGGGCCATTCAGCGGCTCGCACCTCTCGCCGCCTCTCAGACCCAATCCTCACATTCCTAATTCCGCATTCCCGTGGGCCACGTTGTGTCCCACGCCTCAGGCCCTACCCTCCAACTCCTCACTACCAGGGTGCTGAAAAACTGTTTTTGCACCCTGCCCCCAGGCTTCGGCCTGGGGGCAGTAGCAACGAGAGTGTGGAATTTCAAGGCTGGTAAAGGCAGGTATACAAGGGCGGAGGGGCCTGAGGAGCGGCGAACGCGGAAAGCCGCGAAAAGAGCCCGGAGCCAGAGGAGCAAAGGTTCCGCAGGAATGTTTGCTGAGCAGTAGAGCAGTTGAACAGTAGACCACAATTGAGCCCTTCTCTATTGTTCTACTGCTCGACTGCTCAATTGCTCTGGCGGCCCACCGGGCCGCCTCCCCTGCATCCCAGTTAATAAGAGCGGTGTATCCCAGTTACACTTTGTCGGAGTTTTTTTGAAACGAAGCCCATGATTTCGCCCTTTTCCTCAAATAGGTTGCATTCGGCTTTTTCCTCCCCCAAAATACCGCCTCCGAAAGGCCCCGTCCGCAACTCAGAAGGGCCGGTGTTCGTCTTAATAAGAAGGAGTAAACATAAAATGAAAATGAACCGTTTCGTTTTGTGGCTGTTGGCTTTGTGCCTGAGCTCGATCCTGGCGGCTCCGTCCGCCTTGAACGCCGCCACGAAGAAAAAGACACCCACCACCTCCACGTCCGAAAAGTCCAGCGCGTCCAAGAAGAAAACCACCGCCAAGAAAACGACCGCGAAAAAGAAAACCACGGTCGACGAAGACGACGTAACCCGCGCGACATCCCCCAAGAAGAAAACCGCCAAAAAATCGTCCACCAAGGCCAAGAAGGACGCGGTCGAGGACGACGTCACCGAGGAAACCGCCGAACCGGTCGTCGACACGACCGCCAAGAAAACCTCGAAAAAGAAAACAACCAAAAAGACAACCTCCAAATCCAAGAAGGACGCGGTCGAGGACGATGTCACCGAGGAAACCGCCGAACCGGTCGTCGATACGACCGCCAAAAAAACCTCGAAAAAGAAAACGACTCAAAAAACAACCGCCAAGTCCAAGAAGGACGCTGGCGAGGACAACGTCATCGAGGAAACCACCGAACCGGTCGTCGAAAAAACCGCCAAAAAGACCGCGAAAAAGAAAACGACACAAAAGACAACCGCCAAGTCCAAGAAAGACGCCGACGATGTGGACGTGGCCGAAGACGCGGTTGAGGAGGCCGTGGAGGAGAAGAAACCCTCGAAATCCACCCGTGGAAAGAAAGCCTCGGACAACGATTGGCAAACTTCCGCCTCCGATCACTTCGACGGGAAGAAGCTGGACCTCAACACCGCCACCCGGGCAGAACTCGTGGAAGCGGGATTCACGTCCACCCAAGCCGGCAAGATCATGGACGGACGCCCCTGGGAGCGCAAAGACCAGCTTCGCGCCAAGAAGATCGTCACCGATGACGAATACGAGCTGGTTCGGGAAAAGGTTATCGCGAAGAACGACTGATCGTTTAAGACAATCACGGACGGGGTTTTTCACCACGCCCGCACATTAAAATCAGGAGAAACGCCATGGGTTTATTCGACGGTCTTTTGGGGAAATTGCAGTCCGCGCAAGGGGCCGCTCAGGTGGCTTCCCAACTCCCGGCCATCAAGGACGCCTTGACGGCCCACCTTTCCGAGAACGGCGCGCAGGGCCTCACCAACATTCTGGATCAGTTCAAAAGCCAGGGCATGGGAAACCTCGTTCAATCGTGGCTGTCCACCGGCGCGAACCAACCCACCACGGCTTCTCAAATCAGCCAGGTTCTCGGTCCCACGATCGTGAACCAGATCTGCGAGAGAACGGGATTGGACAAGACAAAGGTTTCCATGGGCTTGGCGATCGTGTTGCCGATGGTCGTCGACAAGCTTAGCCCGAAGGGGAACTTGCCCACCCAGCAGTCCGGTCTCGAGCAAGGTCTCGCGATGTTGAAAGGCCTGAAGTTCTAAGACCGGCCTTCAAGACTCGTTTAACAAAAACGCCCCGAAAATCGGGGCGTTTTTGTTTTCTCCCGTGTCTGGCTTTCCACCGCGAAACTCACACAGAAAAACAGATTCTTTCTACCCGAAACTTTTCTAAATTCCCTGAGTGGACTTTGTGGTTCAATGGTCTGGGGAGAAAACATGGCCAAAGAATTGATCAATGAAGCCATCACGTTGAATATCGCCACCCGCGGCGGTTGCCAGATCGTGGACGTGACCGATGAGGTCCAAGCCTTCCTCGAAAAAATCGGCGCCGAACGGGGCTTGGTGCATTGGTTGCCCACGATCAGCTCGTCGTCCGC
>CAZSKE010000154.1:0-5899 GCA_964607325.1 uncultured bacterium
TTGCCGATGGCCGCGTCGGAGGCCGAGCGCCCAATTGAGGAGGAATGCCAGGACGGCAAGGGCGTTCAACAACCCGGCCCAGCGGGCCAAACCCACCCAACCGATCAAGTCGCATAGGATTCTCAACAAAAGGGACAAGTTCAACAGCCAGTATTGGATCCAGAACGTCTTGCGAAACCGCAGGGGCTTCCGGACGATCGTTTCGTTCAACCGGAAAACATGGGCGCAGGAAAGACAGAAGATGTACCCCAGGAAAAGCGTGTGGAGAAACGCGTCGTAAACCGGGCCGCTTTCCTTAGGCGCCCAGAAGAGGCCGATCGCCCCGCACGCGATCAACCAAACGTACGACGTTTTCAGGCAGGTCGCCTCGAACAACGCTTGGGGAGGGGGAGCGTCCTTGCGTTGCGATGAGTCGCACAAGAGGAACCAAACGCCGAACAGGGTTAAACCCGCCGAAGAGATCCGTGTGCCCAGCGTGGGTTCGTTGAGCGTCCAAAGCGCGCCGCTGACCGCCAACGCGGCGGAAACCGCGAAAAGAGCCTTGGTTTTCCATTCGAGATGGAGGATTCGCAGAATCTCAATCCGCATCGCCGCGAAATTGAGGGTCAGGAAACAGGCCCACCAAAGCGGGATCGAGGCGGTCCACGAGTAGGAAAGCCACAGGAGATTGCCCGATAGCCAGCACGCGGACCCCATCAACAAGAAAACATGGTAAAGGACAGGGCGGCGCGCCGTCAAAACGATCGTCACGATCAGCCATAGGATCGACGCGAGGGTGAGCAAGAACTTCCCGGCCTGGGCCGGTTGGAATCCCGCCAGTAACCAAGCCGCTCCCAGGGCGCTGGCGATGGGTCCCAGGTAGATCCAGTTTCGGCCCAGGTTCACCGCGCGTTCCAAGCCGATGAGGATGCCGAGGAAACCCGCGACGAGAAGCGGTCCATGGAAGGACAGCCATTGGTTGGAGAAAGAGGGCCAGCGCCACCCCATGAGGACGAGACCGCCGTAAATGGCGGACAAAAGGATCAAAAGTGAAACGACCAGGAGGGGAAGGCGGGGAAAGGCCGGATGATGTGTTTCGCCCTTGAAAGTGGACATGGCTGCCTCGACGGCTTTGACCGGATATGACATCTTCCCTTATTTTCGGCGTCCCAAGTAAACATTTTCGGGGTGATCGGGAAGGATGAATCCACCCTTTGTCTCGGCGGCCCAAAGGGTGGAGTAGGCCGGGTGGGATACTTCGGGGCGTTTTGTCCCCGTCTTGAAGCGCGGGTTTTGGGGATGGGCGGGGCATCCACGGAGACGTGAAAAGGGCGACCCGTTTCCGGAAGCGCCCTTTTCACACGAGGCCGAAAAAAGGAAAAAAGCCTAAGCCTGCCTCCTGAAAGCGTTCAGGCTCGTCACAACTTTCCCGACAGGAAGCTGTCGTAGGAGGCCATGTCCACCAACCCGTGGCCCGAGAAGTTGAAAACCAACACGCGTTTTTTTCCTTCGGCTTTGGCGCGGAGAGCCTCGTCCACGACGTACGCGATGGCGTGACAGGTTTCAGGGGCGGGAATGATGCCTTCGCAACGGGCGAATTGAACTCCGGCCTCGAACACTTTTTTTTGTTCAACGGAAACCGCTTCGACCAGCCCCAACTTCGCCGCCTGGGACACCGCTGGCGCCATGCCGTGGTACCGAAGTCCTCCCGCGTGAATCGAAGGTGGTATGAAATCATGGCCCAGGGTGTGCATCATCATCAAAGGTGTCATGCCCGCCGTGTCGCCGAAATCGTATTTCAATTCACCCCGGGTCATCGAAGGGCAGGAAGCGGGCTCCACGGCCACCAGCCGGGTCGTCATATGATCCCGGATTTTTTTCTCCGCGAACGGGAACGCGATCCCGGCGAAGTTCGAGCCGCCTCCCGCGCAGCCCACCACCATGTCCGGATATTCCCCCGCGAGTTCCATCTGCTTCAGGACTTCCTGGCCGATCACCGTTTGATGCATGCAAACGTGGCTCAAGACGCTGCCCAGGGAGTACTTGGTGTCGGGATGCGTGACCGTGTCCTCGATGGCTTCCGAGATCGCGATGCCGAGGGAACCCGGGCATTGAGGATCCGCTTTGAGAGTCTTTTTGCCGAATTCGGTCATGTCGCTGGGGCTGGCGAAAACCTCCGCGCCGTAAGTCTGCATGATGAATTTTCGGTAGGGCTTCTGGTCGAAGGACACCCGCACCATGTACACGCGGCATTCCAGCCCGAAAAGACGGCACGCCAGGGACAGGGCGGAACCCCATTGTCCCGCGCCGGTCTCGGTGGCGATACGTTTGGTGCCGGCCTGCTTGTTGTAATAAACCTGGGCCACCGCCGTGTTGGGCTTATGCGACCCCGCAGGGCTGGCGCCCTCGTACTTGTAGTAGATGTGCGCGGGAGTATCGAGCGCCTTTTCAAGTCGTACGGCCCGAAGAAGCGGCGTGGGTCTCCAAAGGGCGTAGATTTTCCGGACCTCGTCCGGAATGGCCACGCGCTTTTCCGGACACATTTCCTGCATCACAAGATTTTCAGGGAAAATGGCCGTCATGAGGTCGGGTGTGACGGGTTGTTTCGTGCCCGGATGAAGATAGGGGGCCATTGGCTCGGAGAAAGACGGCGGAAGGTTGATCCACTCGGTGGGGATATCCTTGGCGGTCAGGCTAAACCGGATGGATTCTGGCATGGCAGGCTTCCTTTGGTTCTGGAATGGGTCATCCTTGTTTCTTGAACCGCGTTGAAGTCCGACGATCAGAATTCAAGCGGCGGTTAAAACCCCCGTAATTGAACAATAGAAAACGGACCGTTGACAAGAACAAATACAGGCGACCGCCTGTTTTATTTTCGGATGAAGGCGTTTACTCGGTCGGGGAGGCCTCTTCAGCGGGTGGGGGCTCCTCGGGGACGGTTTCTTCAGCCGGTGGGGGTTCTTCAGGGACGGTTTCTTCAGCCGGTGGGGGTTCTTCAGGGGAGGCGTCTTCCGGGCGCGAGAGGGTCTCGGAGGGGAGTGTTTCATTCGGCTCGGAGGGGACCTGTATGGGGGCTTGGATGGGTATCGGAGCGGGCTTCTTGGTTTCAAAGAAGCGGGGATGGCGAGCCAGCCAAAGTCCGCCCGAAAACACGAATAGACTCAAGGCCGCGAAAAGGAGCGCCGCGATGAGCATTCTTTCTTCCGCGCGGTTCTTGGCTTGGGACTTCAGCCATTTCGTCCAGGAGTCCCGTAGGAAGTGAAAAAGCGCCAGCGCGGGATCATGGACGAATCTGTAAGCGCGGAGGAAAAAGCCCCGGAGGGCCGCCATGGAAAAATCCGGAATATCGACATTGGGAAGATCGGGGATGGACGAAAGAGGCTGGCGGGACGCGGATTCGGGGGAACGCACGGTCTCAACGGGAGAGGGAATCGGGTCTTCCGGAGGAAGCGCGGGGGTCTCCGGATGGCGCTTTCGCCATTTTTCAAAAACAAGTCCGCAAGCGGGGCATTCGAGCGCACCTTCCTCGCCGTCGAATCCGCAGTTCGGGCATTTCATGCCTACATTTTAACGTTTTGTCGGGTCCGTGGGTACTGATAGAAGGGCCAAGGACGCCATCCGGCGGTCCGTTCGGCCATTTTCCGGGAGTTGCTCCTTCGACGACGCCACCTTATGATGTCGTGGGTTGTTGGCAGGGCCTCTTTACAAATCACCTCCGCTTTTCAGGAGAACAGAATGTTGGATTTTCTTTTCCGGAACATCTGGCCGTGGTGGGTGGCGGGTCTTGGCATCGGTTTCACCGCCGTCGGGTTTCTGTATTTCGTCGGCAAGAAGCTGAGCGTGTCATCGGGTTACGCCGACGCGTGTCATTGGATCACCCGCAAACAAAAGCCGACTTGGAAAGTGTATTTCCTGATGGGGATCCCATTCGGGGCGGCCCTGGCCGTTTCCAAGGGTTGGACCTGGACCCTTTTGTTTGGGAGGATGGACGCTTTGACCAGCGGGAACCTTTTTCTCAAAATCACCCTTCTTCTGTTGGGGGGGTTCCTCCTCGGCTTTGGAGCCCGATGGGCGGGCGGTTGCGCGAGTGGCCACACCTTGATGGGGATCGGTCAACGATCCATCGGCTCTCTTCTCGTCACGGTCCTATTCTTGGCGGCGGGGGCCCTGATGGCCCAACTGCTCGTAAGGGGGATGTGAACATGACGCCCGTGAAAAAAACCGTTCGTCGAGTCTCGGTTCGTTCGAAGACCCCGAAGGCCCCTCCTCAACAGGAAGTGGCGTCGGTCCCTCCGGTGGTTTTCGCGCTGTTCGGCGCCGCCCTGGGATATTTCCTCTCCAAGTCCGGGATGACCGATTATAACCGGATTCTCAATATGTTCCTGTTCAAGGATCGCACGTTGTATCTCGTGATCGCCGTGGCCATTCTCGTGGTGATGGCGGCTTTCTTCATTTTTGAAAAGAGGAAGGTTCAATCCCTGACGGGCGAGGACATTGTGTGTAAGCGGTCCCCGATCCAGAAGGAACGCTTGGTGGGCGCGGCGTTGTTCGGCGTGGGATGGGCCTTGGCGGGCGCTTGCCCCGCTGTGGCGTTGGCGCAAGTGGGCGAGGGTAAGTGGATCGCCCTGGCGACCCTCGTGGGCATCCTGGTCGGGGTCTGGTCTTACGGGTTGTGGATGGACTCCGAGCCGAAAAAATGACGGGCTTTCCCGGCGGCTCGCCCCTTGGCGCGGGCGGAAAAGGTTTTTGAGGTGTTCTGCAGAAAGTGCTCCGTCCGGATGCGCGAGGAACGTCATCTCGCGCACGGCAAGCGGAAATTCACCTGTCCCCTGTGCGGATCGCACCGCATGAAATTCGGCGGCAAGAAACCCAGCGACCGCCGCCGTATTGCATGTGGACGGGATTGAGTAATATCAAAATGCGGTTCTCAATTTAGATTAGAGTTTTGAGAAGGGCATTCGCGTCGACCACCTATCCAAAAGGTCAGGGGTTGGGAAGCGCGATGAGGCAGGAAGCTATCAATGCCGCCGTCATCGCCCCGAAAAGCGCGAATGGCCACCACGCCGCTTGAGTTGTCTCCCCGGAATCGAAATGGGACGGTGGGGAGTTTTGACGCATGATTCCCCATAGGGCGTATGCCGAAAGGAGGAAAGCGGCCAGTAGGACTGAAAAATATGCGAGGTAAAGGGGACCAGCCCATGCCTTGAGGAAAGAGCCAAGGGTGGGGCCGCCCCGCCACAAAACGCACATGTTGGAATCCACGTTCCCGTGGAAGACTGCAAGAACAACAGGGAAAAAAAGGACGTCTTGGAACAAAGGAAGCCGGGAAGCCATGCGTCGTGTCATGCTTCCCGCGGGAAAAAAACGGTGTGCTGAAGCGCCTAGAATCACGATCCAGGGCGAGACCCAGGCCAGGTATTGCACGGCCCAGAACCGTTCCGTGAGGATGGCTGAAAACGCTAGACAGGGGAGCAACAACAACACGGCCCTGAAACGTTGGTCGTCTTGCAGTGCCCGCCTTGCGAGGACCCAGCCCTTTCGATATTCCGACCACCGGTATGCGGCAAGAAGTAGGAACACCAGGATGATCGCCAAGGCGTACGAATGCAATGAGGCGGCCACTGGGTAGGAATCCACCCCCAGGAGCACCTGGGCCCGGTCCATGCTAAGCAAACCTGGGCCAAGAGAAGGTCCGCTTACGACGGATCCGGCCGCTAGAAGCGGCGTCGTGTATGCCGCAAGTCCTACCCAAGCCTGCCCGCGTCGGGATGGGGTCACGAGCAGTAGGATGAAATAGCAGGCGGCCAGCAATAATGGAAAACCCTTAAGAAGGGTTCCGACGGACAGGGCCGCGAAGGCCCATGCCGCGGAACCCAGAGAGCGGTCCTTTCTTGCGAGGAGATAAGCGGCCAACACACAG
>CAZSKE010000155.1:0-3694 GCA_964607325.1 uncultured bacterium
GGGTATGAGTCTTTCTGAAATCAGATCACCGGAAGCCTTAAAAACCCTCGAGGGGCGTAAACCGTGAACCATCCCAGTCTCCTTCGCCGCATCCTTTTCATCCTGGCCCTGGCCGCCGCCTCCTCCTCCCAAGCCTTCACGTGGGAGGACTTCGAAACCGGGGACACCTCCTGGAGCACCCGCATCTTCGCGGCGAGCCTCCTGTCCGACGGGACGCTTTCGGACGATTTCGCCTCCTCTGGAACCCACAGCTATCGAGGCCGCTTCAAGATCCCGAAGGGCGGGGGTCGATTGGCGGTTTCCACGCGGCAGGGCGGCGACATGACGGGCCTGACGGCGTTCACCTTCGACGTCTACAACTCGTCCCCCCTCGCTCTCGAGGGATTCCTGGTCTTCAAAACCGGCCCGGCTTGGACCTGGGCGGAATCCTCCAAATTCCAATTGCGGAGCGGCTGGAACAAGAACGTCACCGTCCTGGTGAACTCCGCGACGCCCCCGGCGGGAGCCTCCGCGATCAAGATCGACGAACTGCGGGACGCTCGCGAAGTGAACTTGGTGTTCGATTCCAAGGAAGCCGGCGAGGGGTTTCTGTATCTGGACAACATCGGCTTGACGGGCGCGGACCCCGCCAAGTTCGCCGTTTCCCCCGAGGCCAGCAAAGTGACGGGAGCCGCTGTATTAGTGGCGGGTTTCGAGGGTTCCGGATCGCTCTTCCTGGCGGACACCTACAGCGGTTCTTCCGCGACCGGAGTGGAAATGGTGAGCGTCAAAACCACCGAGGGCGCGCGCGCCGGAAGGTTCACCTACGACAGCAAGGTCCCCGATGAAAAACCCTCCTACACCCTGGAAGCCGAACTGGACCTGTCCGCGGTTTCCGGCGTCAAGGTGGATGTCTTCAACCCGCTCGCCGACGAGGCGGACATGGTGTTCACGGTCAACACGGGCGCCGACTGGGAGTATTACGAATCGATCCTTCGCACCCTCAAACCGGGTTGGAACACCGATGTTTCCTTTTCCCTTCACGCCAAGACCTACAAGTGCGAGTCCTCGGGATGGGTCAACAGCGTCCGGATCGCCAACCTGAGGAACACCCGCAAGATGAGTCTCGCGTTCCTGCCCCACATCGTCGGGCCTTCCTATTTCCTGGTGGACAACCTGCGGTTGGTGGCCGCCGACGAGAAAAAACTCGTCTCCATGATCCGGGCTTCGGGCGCGGTGGAAGCGCCTCCCCTGACGGGAGTCGACAAGCTGATCGAGGGTTTCGAGGGGGAGACGGTCTGGGCCGCCGCCGCGGGCACCTCGGCCGCCGTGTCGCATTCCGTGGCGGAGATGAAGACCTCCGAGGGTCGCCGCGCCTTGAAGTGCGATTTCGAGGTGGTCGGGACCCAAAAGTCGGCTTTCTTCGGCGTGGAGGGCGATCTGAATCTCTCCGGCGTCCAAGCGGTGAAGGTGGACGTCTACAATCCCGCGCAGGCCCCCCTTCAGGCCATGTTGGCCTTCAACATTGGGGACCGTTGGCTCTGGATGGAATCCAAGGGCGTGGACCTCAAGCCGGGCTGGAACATGGACGTGACCATCCCCTTGAACACCCCTTCTTTCAAGAGCGAGGCCACCCGATGGAGTTTCAAGGCCAAGCCGGGCCCCCTGTCGAAGGTGCGCAAAATGTACGTGGGGTTCTTCAGCAACCAGCCCATCAAGGGTTCCGTTTTCCTGGACAACGTCCGTTTCAACGCGGAGGCCGGCTACAAGCTCAAAACCGCCAAGACGAAGGCCCGGCGCGTGGTCCAAGGTCGTGAGGTGGTTTTCGACCCGCTCCAAAGCGCGGCGGGCGGCTGGCAAGCCGACCCATCGGCCACCAACAACTCCTTCTCCGTGGCCGTCCACTACGAGAAGAAGGACGGGGCTTCCGCCGTGAAGCTCAAGTACCGGACCGCCACCGACACGCAAAAGGGAAGTTTCTACCTGGACGGCGCCTACGACTGGACCTCGGTGACGGGATTCCGCTTCGATTTGTTCAACCCCATGGACCATCCGCTGGAGGGGTCGTTGGCCCTGAAGTCGGGACCGGACTATAAGTGGCACGAGACCGCTCGCTTCTCCATCAAGCCGGGTTGGAACCGCGACTTGACCGTGGAGGTGGACGGCCCCTCCTGGAAAACCCAGGAAAGCAACTGGACCAACACCGACACCCTCAAATTCGCGGACGATGTGCGTCAAATCAATCTGCTCATCTATCCCAACCGCGCGGAACAGGGACATGTGTTCTTGGCCCGCGTGCGGACCGTGGAACGGGACCTGTTCGGTTCCTTGGGGCAGAAGAGCCTGGGGCGGTTGCTGGGCGTCTCCTCCAAAACCGTTCTAGCGGGTTGGGCGGACGGCTCCGTCGGGGTGTTCGGGGCCGAGACCGGCGTGGCGGTGCCTCCCATCGCGATGTCGGGCCTTTACGCGACCGAGGGTAAACACAGCGTGCGGATCCCTTTCATCCTCCGGAACGATTCCGCCGACGAGTATGTCATCAAGTTGTCGGGCGACGCGCGCGACTTGCGATCCGTGGACGCCATCCAGGTCGACCTCTATAACCCGGGGCCTCCCATCACGCCTTCGGTGGCCTTCAAGAACACCACGGATCAAACCTGGGTCGAGTCCGCTGCGGCGTACACCCTGGCGACGGGTTGGAACCGCAATTGGACGCTTCCCTTGGATGGCCCCAACTTCAAGTCGATGTCCACGGCCTGGAAGAGCGGCGAAACACTGTCGCTCAACGACCTTCGCGCCCAGGTGGATGAAATCCACATCAAGATATCCGGGCGGCCCGGTCTCGGCTCGTTGTACATCGACAACCTGCGATACGTGTCCAACGACCGGAAAAAGGAAACGGGCGGGGTGGTCACTCAGAACCTTTTGTTCAAGGTCAACCCCAACGACACCGTTCAAATGATGTTGGGCGGGACCGTTTGGAAGGGCGACACCGGCCCCGCGGGCGCCGATTTCTCCCAAGCCCAGTTGGATATCCGGGGCGGGGGACAGGAATTCCGGGCTTCGGCTGGCTCCGTGATCGCGGGCACCGACGATCCCATGAAGTTGTTGGACGGATCGCGTCTGGGCCCTTCCGTGCTGGCGATTTCGGAGAAGGCCACGGTCATGGGCGCCTCCCTCCGCTTGCTGGGTTTCGCCCGTAACCTGGACCGGCCGTTCAAATTGGGCTCGGGCGCCGGTTGGTCCGCGCGCCTCACGCAGGTTTTGCTCGAGGATTACACGGTGGGGATCGGGGTGATCGGGCATCGGTTCGGCAACGAACCAGGGTCCAACCCGTTTTCCGCCGACATCGAGTCGGACATCAAGACCTACCAGGCCGACCTCAAGGGGTACGTGAAGAGGATCTCGCTGAACTTCGAGGCGGAAATCGCCCAAAGCGCGTACGACGAATACTTGAGCTCCTCCTACGGAAACCCGGACACCAATAAAAACGCGCATCGTTTGTCCGCCACCTGGAGCGAGGGGCCCCTCAAGTTGACGGCGGCCCGGCTCCAGAAGGAATCGGGCTTCTTCTCCCCCTATTCCAAGGAGTCGAGTTTCGGGTTCTACCAGAACAACGCCGAGGTGGGCTACCAGTTGGACACGCTCGGGCCCCTGAAAGCCCTGCGCCGCAAGGGGGGGTTCCTGGGGGATCTGGTCGAGAACTTGAAAACCTACA
>CAZSKE010000155.1:3704-5894 GCA_964607325.1 uncultured bacterium
TGTGCGGGCGGACACCTACGAGAATTACGGGATTCGCACCGTCCTGGAGACCAACGACTATAAGTCCCGCTTATACGTCAAGTCCTGGTGGTATTGGTTCAAGGAAGGAAAGGACGCGGGGGACCCGACCTTGGACAATCCCACCCTTTCCACGCGCGAAATGCAGTTCACCTGGAACGTGGAAGCGCGTTATCGCCTGAAGCCCAACCTGTTCCTGAACGCCTTGGGGCGGCAGGGTTCCACCCACCATTGGGAGCAGAACACGGGGTCCTGCGGGCTCAAGTTCCGCTTCTGGGGCGACACCTGGATCAACGGCGATCTCAAGCACGTGCGGATGCTCGGGGACCGGACCGGCGAGTACACGAACGGCAACGCGGAACTCGTGAAGCGCATGAAGGGCAGTTGCTACGAGATCAAGGTCTCCTACGGCTTGCCGTCCTTCAACGGTTATTGGATGGACGATACCACGCTCAACACGCTCGACCGCTGGAACGTTTCGTTCACGGGGAGGTTCTAAGATGGGAAAAACGCTCTCCGCTCTTCTCGCCCTGTCCCTGTGCGCCTCGGCGGTCCTCGCGGCCCCGCAAGCCGTTCCCGCCGTCAAATCCTCGTTGGAAACCCGGGGACTGGCGTTTTATCGAGACGGGAAGCCATTGTCCCTGCGCGCGGCCGAAATCTCCGGCTTGATCAACCTGCCGGCGGCCACCTTGCGGAATGTCCTGAAAGGCGTCGCCTCCTCCGGGGCCCAGATCGTGGTGACGGAGGCCTTCACCTTGACCGCGGGGGAACAACCTCCCCTGGTGGAATCCCAAGGCAAACTGAATCCCACCGTGGCGGCCCGACTGGACGACCTGGTGGCGGCCGCGCGCGCCGAGGGTTTGGGACTGGTGCTCACCCTTTCCTCGGGAGCCTCCGCCTTGGGAGGACAGGCCCAATGGGCGGCCTGGGCCGGTAGTAACAACCCGGGCGTATTTTTCCGTGACTTCCAGGTCAAGGGGTGGTTCGGGGACGCCGTCAAAGCCCTGTTGGGGCGCGTGAACCCCAAAACGAAATCCGCCTACGGATCGGATCCGACCATCTGGGGATGGATCCTCGCCGACAGTCCCTTGAATCCCGGGGGAGAAGCCTCCGGTTTAGCCCAGTGGACGGCCGAGAACGCCGCCCTGCTTCGCCGCTTGGCCCCGAGGCAACGGGTGGCTTTGGCCTTCACCACGGAGGAGGTCCCCGGCGTTTCCCCCGAATTGGCCTCGGGGGCGCCGAACGTGGATTTCCTTTTTCTTCGTCTTCCCAAGAACTCCGACGGGAAAGCCGCCGCCGAGCTGGCGGCGAAGACGGGTCGTCCCGTGGCCGCGATTTACGTCACCCCACCCACGACTCCCTTGGATCCTTCCGTCGGGGGAGGCGCGGCTCGTCTGGAAGGCGCTTTGGACGAGGCCAAGTTCCTGTCGTTGAGGCAATCGTTGACGGCCTTGGGCGACGCCCCGACCGTCTCCACGGCGCTTTTCACGAAATGGGAGGTTCTTCCCGGCTCGATCCCCGAATTGAAGGACGGCGCGACGGCTCGTGTCCGCGTGACCTTGTCGTCTCCCGCCCAATTGGGCCTTCGCTGGGGTCAGGGAGGGTCGCTCGACGGGCGCCTGGAGGGGCCCGAGGTCGTTTCCCACGAGTTCCACCTCACTGGATTGATCGCCGACACGGATCTTTCGGTCCAGGTCGAGGCGCGGAAAGCCGGTGGTTTTCTCGCCTTGTCGGACCGCCGTTCGATTCGTTTGCCCGCCGTGGCGCCCTTGACCCTCAACCGTCCCCCCGAATCCAAACGGTTCATCACGGTCAAGGACAACCAGTTTTGGGACGGGAACAAGCCCTGGCGCTATGTGGGCACCAACATCTATTACCTCCACTACGGCGAGCCGGAGGCCACCGAGTACATCTTTTCCCACGCCCGCGTCCTGGGTCTGAAGGTGGTGCGCCTTTGGGCTTTCGGGGAAGCCGGCAGTCCCGACCCGAAGGATTGGAAAGATTGGGAAGTGAAGCGGTATTTCAACTTGGCCCCGGGAAAATTCTACGAGCCGAACCTCAAGAACATGGACCGTATCGTGGCCTCCGCGGGGAAACACGGCATCCGGTTGATCCTGGCGCTTTCCAACAACTGGACCGACTTCGGGGGCGCGCCTCAGTGGGCGGCTTATT
>CAZSKE010000156.1:0-3189 GCA_964607325.1 uncultured bacterium
ATCACCGCGTCGGTGCCGTCCAGGATGGCGTTGGCCACGTCGGTCACCTCGGCGCGCGTGGGGCGCCTGTTGTGGGTCATGGATTCCAACATCTGCGTGGCCACGATCACCCTGCGGCGGTGATAGAGGGCCAGCGCCACGAGGTGTTTCTGCAACAGGGGCAGGGCCGCGAGCGGCGTGCAGACTCCCAGGTCGCCCCGCGCCACCATGATGCCGTCGGACGCCAGTAGGATTTCCTCGATGTTACGCACGCCCGCGGGATTCTCGATCTTGGCGATCAGGCGCGCGTCCTTGTTCAAGGATCGCAGGTGGGTTCGAAGGTTTTTCATGCCTTCGGCGGACCGCACGAACGAGGACGCCACGGCGTCAAAGGGGGCGTCCCTCAATTCGTCCAACGCGCGACGATCGCTCTCCACCAGGGGTTCGTATTCGGCAACATCCTCCGTGAACGCCACGCCTTTTCTTTCCTGGATGGACGCGTCGGCGCGGCACTCGACCTCCAAAACGCCGTTCGAGCCTTCTAGGACGATGAGTTCGACGTTACCGTCGTCAATCAACACCAGGGAACCCGCCTTGGCGAGGGACAGGTTGAGGCCTTTCGGTAAAACCAGCCCCGTCTTCCCCGGGGGCAGGGACGAAGAATCCGTGGCCAGAAACAATCGGTCGCCGGCCTTGAGCCGCACCGGGAAGGGCTCGGAAGCCCCCTGAACGCGGATCTTCGGCCCGGGCAGGTCGATCATGACCTTCACACCCATCGCGGCCGCGGCGGCGATGGCCTTGCGTTGGCTTTCCCGGTCACCGTGGGACAAATTGACACGAAAGACGTCCACACCGGACGTCACCAGGCGTTTCATGACGGCCGGGTCGAGACTGGACGGCCCCAGCGTGGCGATCATCTGCGTACGGGCGTTTTCCATTTTGGCTTCGTTTCCCCTGAAAAGTCGTCGAGACGAGTTTCACCCCGCCAAGGATCAAGGCCCTGGCGTTCCCGGCGCGGCGGGCAATCCGGCGAACGTCCCCGGGGCGCGGGGACAAGGCCATCGTCTCAAGCCGTTCGCTTGTCCGTTCCAACAAAAAGGCCAGACCGGAATGTTCCACGGGGAAATTCCGAGCCTGGCCTTTCGCGCGAATCGCGAGAAGCTATTTTTTGGGTCCCATGAAGTACCAGATGATCAAGCCGATCAAGGGCAGGACGAGGACGAGGATGGTCCACAAGACCTTGGCGCCGATACCGGCTTTGCTCTGGATGATGTTGATGATGGCCCAGATGTCAGCCACCAGAATCAGCAGTCCGATGATTGATTGCATGCTTCTATCTCCTTCGCGCTCTTTTTAATGCGAGTCGAGACATTATAGTATGATTCGATTTGGAATGCTCCCGTAATATCCAACGTTTTTTAAGCCGTTTCGCCCGGTTGATTTCCGCGCGCAAAGTGTTGGACGAACGAGACACGGAAACCCGGAAGCCGCCGAGACTTGTTCCGGAGGCTTTTTTTATCGCGCGCGGAGGCCACGCGGGGCCCCGCCGCGAGCCCACCCCATCAACGGGCCGCCTGGCCGGAAGGCGCGACGATTTTCACTTTCCGGTTCAACGCTTGGAGGATCAACAGAAGCATTCGGGGATGCCGGAGGAAGAAGGGCAACCATCGGAGGATCTGCGCGGGCGCCCGCCGTTTGAAAAAGTGGAAGAGGTTCTCATAGGTCCGTTGCACCCCCATTTCAAGTTCCGAAGCCGTCATCCGGGCCGGTTGGAACACCGCGTTGGCCCACCCGTATTGGTCCCTCCCCCGATCCAACAAACGCCCCTCGCTTTTCAGTTGGTCGTAGATCGGGGTGCCGGGATAGGGCGTCAGGATATAGAGCAGGGCGTCCTCCAGCCCCATTTTCTTGATGAAGGCTTCCGCCGTGTCGAACACGCGCGTGTCCTCCTTGTCGAAGCCGAAGATGAAGAACCCCTGGACCAGGATGCCGTGCTCGTGGAAGCGTCTCACGATCTCCTGGTAGTTCTCGATCTTGTTCTGCACCACGCCGGCTTGTCGCAACGAATCCGGATCCACCGTCTGAAATCCCACCTGGACGAAGAAACAACCGGAATCCCGCATGGCCTTGAGAAGCCGGGGGTTCTTGGTGACCGTGGTGGGCGCCTGCACGGACCAGGCTTTTTTCAACGGCGCGATTCTCTCGAACAAGGCGATGGCGTATTCCTCGTCCACGAACAGGTTGTCGTCCACGAAAAAGACGACCTTCTGCCGCATGCCCTTGAGCTCCTCGAAAACCTTGTCCGGGGAACGTTGTCGGTGCTTGTGCCAAGGCACGTTGGGGAGGTAGCAGAAACGGCAGGCGTGGTTGCAACCGCGGGTCGCCTGGATCATGCCGATCCGTGAATCCTGCCGGAAGAGATCACGCCGGGGCACCGGCACATCGTCCATGTCGGTGGGACGGTCCTGCCGATAGGTTTTTTTCAGGGATCCGGAGGCGACATCCTTGAGCAGGACGGGCCACACATATTCCGCCTCGCCGACGACGATCGCGTCCGCGTGCTCAAGGCATTCCTCCGGCATCAAACAGGCGTGGACGCCCCCGATCACGACCGGAACGCCTTTTTTCCGGAACACATCCGCGATCTCAAAAGCCCGCTGGGAGGAAAACGTGGTGGCGGTGAGCCCGACCAGATCGAATTCCCCATCGAAAGGGACTTCGTCCCAATCCTGGTCGATCACCCTCACGTCGTGGCCTTCCGAAAGGGCGGCCAGGATGCCGAGATGCAGGGGTTGAAAAACCACCTGCGTCAGGAACCGATACACGCCGTCCTTGACGAACCATCTCGGTTTGACAAGGAGGATTTTCATTAAAAAGGAGTCCTGATGAGATTCCGGATCTTGGCCTTGAGGTTCAACAGATAAACACTCACCCGTCCCCAGGAGCCGAAGATGTCGCTCCAGGGTCGGTTCCGAACCAGATGGTTCAGGAAAACCTGGGTGTTTTCGGTTTGGGTCTTCTCGTGCGGGCTTCGCGTCCCGACGTCCTTCGGCTCGAAAAAGCAGGTGGGATCTTCCGCCAGATAATCCCCGTGGTGGTAATACGCCAAGGACCGGCAACCGCGGCAGGAATCGCCGTAGCGACAACGCCCGCATTTTCCCTTCGCGGGACGCAAATGGCGGAGGGAGAGCATGATCTCGGATTCGCGGA
>CAZSKE010000156.1:3199-3627 GCA_964607325.1 uncultured bacterium
GATCCGGGACAGGGGTTTCTCGCGCACGTTGCCACAGGTGACGGGAGTGTCCAGCAGATGGACGCAGGGGGCCACGTCCCCTTCGGCGTTGATGCCGATGAAGGTCCGCCCAGCCTGGCACCCCAGATTGCCCAGGGAAAGCCCGTGCCCTCCCAGGCTCAAGGCCGCGGCGTCCGGCGCGGCGAAAAACGGCGTGAAGCTCACATACGCCAGGGGATTGTCGCGCAGAGCGGGAAAGATCTTGTCCCGCATCTCCTCCCGGTTGAAGCACAAATGTCGGGACGCGGCCGCGGCCCCTCGGGGCACGAACGGGGACCGGATCATGGGGATTTTCCGCTCCAGCAACCAATCCATCGTGGGTTTCAGCGTGTCGAGGTTCTGTTTTGAGATCGTGACGAGGACGAAATACGGGACCTTGTTCTCATCGC
>CAZSKE010000156.1:3637-5892 GCA_964607325.1 uncultured bacterium
ATCGCAAAGCCTCAGGAACTCCTCGAGTTTCTCCCGGTTGCCGGACCGGCATTTTTTCTGCGTGCCCGCCTCCACGGAATCCAACGAAAAACCCATGGTGAGCCGACCGGAGGCCGCCTTGTTAAGGCGCTTGACCTTCTCCGTATCAAGGCCCTGGCCGCTGGTGTTCACGAAAGAATAGAGGCCGTTTCGCGCGTTGTGCTCGATCAGTTCGAGATGGTCGGGCCGTTGCAGGATCTCGCCGCCGGAGAAGGAGACCGCGCCACGCGGCGAGATGACCTTCAACTGGTCCAACACCAAGCGTTTCGCCTCTTCCGTGGAGAGTTCAGTCCGGGTGGGCGGTTGGGCGCTTCGCGTCATGCAATGGGGGCAACCCTGGTCGCATTGCCGGGTTGTCTCGAAGTAGCAGAGGAAGAAACGGGGTTTTTTCATCGGCCGATTCGCTCCGGGTCACTCGCGCGTCGGGTCGCGCAGAAAAATCGCCCGTCGGCAAGCGGAACGGGGCGTGTCGTCTGGTGTTCGCGTCTCAAAACACGCGAAAGGTTGGAAATGATAGCACAACCTCGGTAGCTTGATGGAAGGCCGGTCTCATGTTCTGGGGCCGTTCAGCGGACGTTTCGGGGGGATAACGAAACCTCATCCTTAACAAATCAGGGGATCGCCCGAAATTCGTTCACGGGCGCCAAGACGGGCCGATCGCGTCGAGACCGTCGGTCAGACTCACCGGGGACGAGCCGTTGTAGTTCATGACCCAGATCTCGTTAGCCCCGCTCCGGTCACTACTGAAGCAAATCCGGCTCCCGTCATTCGACCAGTCGGGTCCGACATCGGAGGCCGGGTCCTGGGTCAGGTTGTTGACCGTGCCACCCTCGGAACCCACCAAGTAGATCTCCGCGTTCCCGTCCCGCATGCTGTCGAAGACCAACCGGTTGCCGTCGGGTGACCAGGGTCTTTGGGAAGCCGGGATCATGTCCAGGGGATTGCTCGTGAGGGTCATCGGGTTCGCGCCGTTCGCGTCCACCCGCATCAACCCCACCGCGGGGTTTTGAAAGGCGATTTTCGTCCCATCCGGTGACCAGGCGGGTTTAGAGCCCACCGCGATGGAAACGGGCGTGGACCCATCCACCGCGCTCATGGTGTAAACGCACATCACGCCATCCCGATCGGTGTTGAACGCGATCCTCAAACCGTCGGGGGACCAGACCGGGTTGTCGTCGCTGGCGGCGTTTTGCGTGAGGTTGGTCTGGGAACTCCCATCCGCGGCCATGGAATAGATCTCGGTGTTCCCATCCCGGTCCGACACAAAGGCGATCTTGGCCCCGCTCGGCGACCAGCGGGGGCAAATCTCCCCCGCCGTGTTGTTGGTCAACCGGGTCAGGCCGGTTCCGTTGGATTCCATCACCGCGATTTCAAGGCTTTCGGCGTATTGACGTTGGAAGACCAGGCGTTGGCCGTTGGGGGACCAGACCACCCCACCATCGTGCGAACTGTCGTTCGTCAGACGGATTAAATCGGTCGCGTCCGGTTTCACGGTGTAGAGATCTCCCAGGCCTCCCGGCATGGAAACAAAGACGATCCGAAGTATCGGATGGTAGGCCGCGGCGCCCGGCCCCGTGTGGGAGTCCTTGCAAGCCAGCGGGGCGAAAAGAACGAACCCCAGGAAGGCGGCGAACGGGAGGATGCGTTTCATTCGGGACTCCTTGATGGAACCGCGAGGAGTTTATCACGGGTTTCACCCCGTTGTCACACGGCCCGACGAGGAGCGGGCCTTCAGAAAAAAGCGCCCCGCGCGTTGGCGGGGCGCTTGGGGTTCCGACGGCAAAATACTACCTCTTCTTGGCCGCCTTCTTCGCGGATTTTTTCGCGGCTTTTTTCTTCTTCGCGCCGCAACCACAACTTTTGCAGCTCATGGATTCTCCCTCCGGCGCTCCCGCTCAAGCGGGAGTCGAATCGTCATGATACCCCGCGTTCAACCGGATCGGAAAGCGAAACCACGAAGCGCGCCCGGGTCAGGGTCCCAGATACTCGACCTTGGGAGCGGAGAAGTTCATGTAGAGCCACCAGCCGGGCGCGCCGTCGAGGGTGTCCATGTCGCTGGTCGTCGCGCAACATCCCGACCCGCCCGGCAGGATGTAGGACAACGGGCGCCCCCCGATCAGGGGGAGGCTAGAGGGCAGGAGTGAAACGTCGGCTTCCGATTCGAGGACGAAACCCCGCATCAAACCGTTGGTGATGGAAACCGCCGGATCTTCCAC
>CAZSKE010000157.1:0-5891 GCA_964607325.1 uncultured bacterium
CTTCGCTTGCTCAGGGCGGGCCCATTCGACGCGCTTCGCTTGCTCAGGGCGGGCCCATTCGACGCGCTTCGCTTGCTCAGGGCGGGCCGCCGGGCCGCCCATTTCGTTTTTCTCTACTGCTCAACTTGCCGAAGGCCCTGTACCGTGGCGTAGCCTCTGGTACAGGGTCCATTGCTCACCTGCTCTGCCGATCGCACCGCGATCGGCTGCCCACAGCCTTATTTACCTTTGCGTCCCGCCATATCCAGACCGACGGCCAGGATCAGGATGGTTCCCTTCAGGATCGGCTGCCAAAAGGCCTCGGTGTTCATCAAGCTCATGCCGTTATCCAGGGACGCCATGACCAGCCCCCCCAACAAGGCTCCCCACACGGTCCCCCGCCCGCCCATGAGCGACGTCCCGCCGATGACAGCCGCCGCGATGGCGTCGAGTTCCATCATGCGCCCCGCGTCCGAGGTGGCCGACCCCACCCGCGCGGTCAGGACGATGCCCGCCACGCCCGCCATCAGGCCCATCAGGGTGAACACCTGGACCACGCGACGATGGATGTCGATGCCCGAATAAAACGCGGCCTCCTTGTTGCCGCCGATGGCGTACAGATGACGCCCGAAGGGCGTGTGTCCGGCCAGCAGGGAAAGAAGGGCGGCCAAGGCCAGCATCAAGAGGACCGGCAGGGGAATTCCCTCGTAGGAATTGGTGATGAAGGTGAAGGCGCACACAAGCGCCGAAAGGCCCACGGCCTTTCCCACGGCGACCCGGTCTTTTTTGGGGGCCCGAATCAGGAAAGCCGCCGAAGCGCCGATCGCCAAGACCCAACCCGCCAACCGGGGCAAGTAGGCCTGACCCACGTAAAGATATTGAGGCGTGGGGGAAAGAGCCACCCCGCCGGTCGCGCCCAGGAGCGATCCCTGGTAGATGAGCATCCCCCCCAACGTCACAATAAAGGGGGGAATGGCGAATTTCGAGACGAGCCAACCCTGGGCGTATCCCAGCGCCGCCCCGACGAGGAGCGGCAACAGGAAAGCCGCCCACAACGGCCAGCCATGATTCACGAACACCATGGCCGACAAGGCGCCCAGGAACCCCGTCATGGCCCCGACCGACAGGTCGATCTGCCCCGCCACGATGACCAGCACCATGGCCACGGCCAGGATCGAGGTGACCGCCATCTGACGGAAAAGGTTCGAGAGGTTTCGCGGGCTGAGGAAAACGCCCTCGGTCGTGATGGAAAACACGACCCAGATGCCGAGGAGCGCCAGGACCATGGTCAGGGCCCGCCAAGGAATACGATTTTCATTCTTTTCGGTCATGGCGCGGTCTCCCCCAAGGGTTCGTCAGGTTTCAAGCACGACACGGCGTAAACCAGGAAAAAGAGCGCCACCATCCAGAATAACGCGAAGGATTGCGCCGCCCTCGATCCCAAAAGGTAGACGCCGAGCGAAAGGAGGTAAACAGGCGCCTGGGCGAACACGGCCAGTCGAATTCCCTCCTCGTACACGAGCGGCACCTTGAACCCGCGGGCCACCCCCAAAGCCGCCAGCGCCCAAACCATGACCGCCAGGATCTTATAACCGAAAAGCGCGAGCACCCCCCCGACGTAGCACAAGGGGACCGTCAGAGTGCGACCCACCTCGGCCCATCGGCGCGTTTTTTCCCGCGTGATTTCCCAATGCCCGGCGCTCGCGAGGGGGTAAACGCGCCGTTCCTTTTTCGTGACCAGGATCGCCTCCGTTTCCTTCAAGAGGAAGCCCGACCCCGGCAAGTCCTTCGTTTGCCCGGTCGTGTCCAGGATGAACACGGGGTCGTCCGGTTTTTCGTGCAGTTGGGGAAACAAAGCGTAAGGCTGTTTCGCGTCCACGGAGGCTTTTCCATCCCGAATCCGAACCTCGGGAATTCCTGGAAGATGCTCCCGCTCGAAAACATCGACTAGGTTCGACACAGTCCTTTGCCAAAAAAACATCCGCGGCGCCAGGCAAACGGCGATCAGGAAAAGGAGGAAACCCAAGGCCCATCCGCTCCGGACGCGCGCGACCTCCCGGTAAAACGGCTTGGAATAAAAGGACATCCAGAGGGCCTGGAAATAGTTGTAGCGGGGCGCGCCCTTACCGGGTTCCGTCACGCGGATCCTCCCGGGGGGACGTTCGCCCCAAGCGCCGCGGCCGCCAGGACCTTTTCGGGGGTCGCCGCGGCGTATTCCATGGCGGCGGTGGGACGGCCCTGGTTCAACACGATCAACCGGTGGGACAACCCCAGGAGTTCGGGCAGATCGGACGACACCAGGACGATGCCCACGCCGCGCCCCGCCAACATGCCGATCAGGTCGTAGATTTCGGCCTTGGCGCCCACGTCGATCCCCCGGGTGGGCTCGTCGAGGAACAAAACCCTGGGGTGGGTCATCAACCACTTCCCCAACACCACTTTTTGCTGGTTACCTCCCGACAACTGGTCGGCCCGGGCCTCGAGGGACGGCGTTTTGACGCGCAGGGTCTTGACCTGCGCGCCGCACTCTTCCCTCAAGCGCGCGTGGTCGATCAAGAATCCGTTGAGCCTTTTTTCAAGCATGGCCAGGGACAGGTTTTCGCCCACGGACGCCTCGGGCACCAGGCCATAACGCTTGCGGTCCTCGCTCACCAAAGCCACGCCGTTGGCGATGGCCTCCCGGGGGGAGGAGAACAACCCGCGTTCACGGCCTTCCAGAAGGATCCGGCCGCTTGTCCCGCCACGGGCGGCCCCGAAGAGGGAGGAAAGCAACGCGGTCCGCCCCGCCCCCATGAGACCCGCCACGGCCACCACTTCCCCGGAAGCCACCGAAAAGGAGACGTCCCTCACCACGTGGCGGCCGGGGTTGTCGGGGTCCTCCACGCTCAGGTTCCGGACTTCCAACAAGGTCCTTCCCCTCGCCGCGGTCGGCCGGGGATACAGGTCCTTCACCTCGCGCCCCACCATGTGAGTGATCACTTTTTCCTTGGTGAGGGAAGCCACGGGGGCGGTGGCCACGGACAAGCCGTCCCGCAGGACCGTGACCCGGTCGGCCACCTGGAAGACCTCCTCCAGGCGGTGGCTGATATAGATGCAGGAAACGCCTTGGGACTTGAGTTGGCGAAGGAAGTCCAGCAGGCGGCGGGTGTCGGTTTCGGTCAAGGCGGCCGTGGGCTCGTCCAACACCAGAATGCGGGCCCGCTTGGAGAGGGCCTTGGCGATCTCGACCATCTGCTGTTGCCCCACGCCCAGTTCCCGAACCGGGCGGGCCGGGTCCACGGAGAGTTTCGCCAGGTCGAGCGCCCGCACGGCTTCCCGTCGCGTCGCGTCCCAGTCGATGAGACCCCGTCTCAGGATCTCGCGGCCCAGGAAGATGTTCTCGGCCACCGATAGTTCGGGCACCAGGGCCAATTCCTGCGCGATGAGCGCCAGGCCCTTCTTTTCCGAATCCTTCAGGTTGCGAAACCGGACGGGATGGCCGTCGAGAACCACCTCACCGCCGTAGGAGCCCGCGGGGTGCACGCCGCACAGAATCTTGATGAGGGTGCTTTTTCCAGCGCCGTTCTCCCCGCACAGGGCGTGGATCTCGCCTTTTTCGAGGGAAAAGGAAACACCGTCGAGCGCGCGCACGCCCGGGAAGTCCTTGGTGATGGAACGCAGTTCAAGCAGGGGCATGGGGGCCTGCGGGGGAATGTGGAATGTGGAATCAGGAATGGGGAATGCCAGACGGAGGGAAAAACGCCGGACCATCCGAACGGAGTTCGGGCTGGGCCGGGGTTTTCATTCCGTACGCCTCATTTCAAATTCCTAATTGCCTTTCTTGTAGACATCCGCTTTCTTGTGGTACCCGTCGGCGATCACGGTCACGTCCAGGTTGGATCTGTCCACCTGCACGGGATCCAGCAGGATGGAAGGCACATCCTTGAACCCGTTGGCGACAGGCCGGGTCGCGTCCGGCAGGTTCTGTTTGCGAGCCATGGCCACGGCCACCTCGGCGGCCTTCTCGGCCAACTTCCGGATGGGTTTGTACACGGTCATGCTTTGGGTGCCCGCCACGATCCGTTGGCAACCCGCCAGATCGGCGTCCTGTCCCGACACCACCACCTTGCCCGCCAGCTTCTGCTCGGTAAGCGCCTGGATGGCTCCCCCGGCCGTCCCGTCGTTGGAGACCACCACGGCGTCCACCTTGTTCTTGTTGCGGGTCAGGGCGTTTTCCATGATCTTCAGGGCTTCCACCGGCAGCCAGTCGTTGGCCCATTGATCCCCCACGATCCTCACGTCGCCCTTTTTGATCGATGGATTCAACACGTTCATCTGGCCCTGGCGGAACAACTTGGCGTTGTTGTCCGTGGGGGCCCCCCCGATCAGCACGTAGTTGCCCTTCGGCACCTTGTTCAAGACATAGGCGGCCTGTATCTCGCCCACCTTGATGTTGTCGAACGAGATATAGAGGTCGAGGTCCGAATCCAGGATCAGTCGGTCATAGGCCAGGACCGGCACGCCGGCCGCGTGGGCCGACTTCACGATGGTGGCCGCGCTCTTGCCGTTGTGGGGGATCACCACCAGGACGTCCACCTTCTGGGTCAGCAGGTTCTCCGCCTGGGAGTTCTGGACCGAGTCCTGGGAATTGGCGGCCTGCACGACCACCTCGGCCCCGAGCGACTTGCATTTGGCCACGAACAGGTCCCGGTCCTTCTGCCAGCGTTCCTCCTTGAGGGTGTCCATGGACAAGCCGATCTTGATCTTGGCCGGTCCCTTGGAACAGGAGACGGCCCCGGACAGGAGGATGGAAAAGCCGAGAACCGCTGACAGGATGGGTCGCGCGCGCATCATCGCCTCCACAAGTTTTGGGCTCCGTTTAACGGACGCCAATATACCGCACAACAAGTTCTTCAACACCAGCCTTCTGCCGCCAGCCGCCGGTGGTCGGAGGAGTTTCCGCGCGGCAAGCCGCGCGGTATCCCCCTCACCCAGCCCCTCTCCCCCGATGGGGCGAGGGTCCGTCCTCTTTTCCACCCTCTCCCTTGAGGGAGAGGGTAGGGTGAGGGCGACTCACACCTTGTGGTTCAATTTCGTGCGGCGTTCCTATTTCCGCGGTTCATGATCGAACCGGCCTCGGCTTCATCAATATTCGATCCTCACCACCGGGCGGGAAACGTCCGGCACCCTCACGTCCAGCCAACCGTCGCTCCATTTGAAGCCGAGGGAACGGTTCCCCACCTTCACCCGTCGCGGCGGGCGGAGGCTGAAAGCGGCAAACTCGCCGCCTTCGGCCAGGGACACCCGAACCCCGGTAGAAACGCGACGCCAATCCAGGACGGTTTTGGGCGCCACAATCTTTCCGGTCAATCCCAGGGGCGCGAATCCGCCCGAAATCGGAACCGCCGTGAGAATCATGAATCGTCTTGGTCCCAAGGTCACCTTCAAGGTTTCCTCTCGACGCATCAGTCCGCGACGGCCTTTTCCCGAGGCCCATACCGCGAAAAGATCCCCCTTCAATCCCCGAATGTCCGAGGGACGGAAAGAGGAACGAATGGGCTTCTTGACGTTCGAGGCGTGGAACAAGCCGATCAACCCGGCCTGGCCGGAGGTGTTCATGACCTTGAGCGCGGTTCTCCCCTTCCCGGGGTCCTCGAGCAGGCAGTCCATCGTGGGCTGACCCACCTCATCGCAACGGATCAAGGTGCCGTCCTTCAGGATCAGCGGCCACAGTTTGGCCGGATTCACCTTCCCCACTCGGTCGCTGACGTACACCGGCCCGCCGGAGAGGGCGCGCAGGGCCGCGTGGTATTCGGCGTTGGGGCTGGCCGACCAGAACATGTCCCAGTCGCACCAGGAGACCTGCGAGAGCCAGAGCGAGTTGTACGCGTTCACGCGGGCGTGGACGCCCAGGTCGAGAAAGTCACGGACAT
>CAZSKE010000158.1:0-5877 GCA_964607325.1 uncultured bacterium
AATCGAATGGAACGCGCCGAGGGGCCCTTGCCGATGATCATATCCAGCTCGAAAGGAATTATGGTATCGCGTATGCTTTCACATGTGGGGTAAATGCGCTCGAAGGCTATGATTATATCCTGAAACTTGACAATGACATTGAAACGGTTACGGATGATATCATTGCAAAGATGTTAAAGTTCTTTGAGTTGAACGGCAATCAATATGTTGCTTCTCCGACCGATCTTTTACTGGATCCCAACTTTGCCCCTCGGATACTTGGTAAGTCAATGATGAACGGGTACAATGTAGAGTTTGTCACGCATACCGGGGGGGCCTTTCAGCTGATCCCCGTCGAAGCCTGTAAGAAGCTATGCCATGAGTATAACCATTTGGCTAAAGGTGACTGGTCAATCGGAGGCTTTTTTACCTCTCACGGATATAAGCCTGTTTACCTCCGTGACTTTGAGATGCGACACATAGGGCTTAATCAATCAACTCCGGGTAATCAATACATATTATGATGTCAAGTAAAACAGAACTTAACAGAATCATTAAGGAAAAGGAGTTATCCATAAATCGGTTAAAAGTCCTTAATGAAGCTATCAATAAGAAGCTGGTTATTGAAAGTGAAAAGTCTGCAAAGCTATTGAAAGCGGTTCATGAAAAAGCTACAATAATTGAAGAGTTGCAAAGTATTAAATGGTGGCAAATCTGGAGATGAAATACGATCTTATCATAGTCACAAAGTCATCTACGAAACAACTGATTGAGGTTACTCAGAACTGCATCAATTCGGCCCGTGCAGATAAGGCTAAAGTGAATATTATTATTGTTGAGACTTCAGGTTGTATTGTTAAGTATGACAAAGTTGATCAGGTCATCAAATACGAAGGTGAATTTAATTATAACAGGGCTTTGAATCTTGGTTTGAAGTACGCTATCGGTGACGTTCATATACTTGCAAATAATGATATAATATTCATGCCTGGATGGTCAAAGATAGGCGATTACATGCAGGTAAACGGTTTTGATTCCGCTTCCGCACTTTCAGAAGATTACAGGCAGTTAAAGTTCATGAGGGGTGATTGGATTTACGAAGGCTACGAAATAGGAACTTATGTTACGGGCTGGTGTATATTCTGCACAAGGAAATGTATTGAGACTATTGGTAAGCTGGATGAATCATTTGATTTCTGGTACAGCGACAATGTTTATGCCGATCAGTTAATAAAGGCAAAGATAAAACATGGACTGTTCTGTAACGTTCATGTGAATCATATCACAAGTCAGACGCTTAAAACCATTCCTCCGAACTGGAGAAAGAAATATACTTATGAACCGGTTGTAAAATATCAAATACTAAAAAAGATACGAGATGCCAGTTGAAAAACAATGTACAAAAATGATCCCGAAGATTTACAAACACCACGCCGAAAACATAGGTTTATTCTTCTGGGTAAAAGGTCAAATGTCTATTGTTCCGACTGTAAGGATCGAGCAGGCTATAATGAGTTACATGAAATTTACGGGGATAACGCTTGATGAGTGGGATATTGAATGTGCCTGTTCAACATATACCCGGATGCAAAAAGAGTTCTTATCGGACTATAAAAGATGAAACTTCCCCGGCGAATAGCTGACATATTAAAAGACAAGCAAGCTCTTATCGACAAGTACCGCGATAGGATGAATAATTCTGTTATTAAGCTACAATCGGAACTACTCAGTAAGACTATTGCTGAACTGGTGCCGAAACTTGACGTTAAGGGGGGAGTTATTCAGGACACTGAAAATAATTACAGGGTTATTGCTGAAGTTGATAAGCTCTATACTGACTTTAATAAACAGGTATTATCAACTATCTTCCCTGAAATAGCCAAAGGAACAGAGTTGATCGCTCAGGCAAATAATAATGTGTTTAATCTTGTGCTTTCAAAGGAACTGCCGTCAAGGTTTGATAAGATTGTTAAGGGTGCTAAAAAGTTAATTGACCTCAGACTCGGTATAAGTAACGGTCAGCCTGTACGGGGTGGGTTCCTTATGTCAATACTCAAAGAGACAGGGGCGACTGAGTTTAAACAGTTAGTATCTCAGTCTGTCACATCTCAGATGCCGATGAAGGTTTTTATCGCAACTATTAAGGAGAAACTTGTCGGGGGTGAGAAGAAATATGGATCACTGCAAAGGCAATTACAAAGATTCACTTATGATATTTACCAGCAATACGATGCGGCATATAATGTGAAACTCGCTAAAGAGTTTGGCATGACATGGTTTGTCTATCAGGGTGGGTTAGTCGAGGACTCACGGGACTTCTGCCGGGAACATAACGCTCATGTCTATTCTATTGATGAGACAAAAGAATGGCCGGAGTGGACACCCTCAAAAGCTGTTAATATTACAGAGTTTACACAAAAAGACTTAAATAAAGTACCTTCTTATATGGACTATCCGGGTTATGACCCCCTTATTGACAGGGGAGGTTACAACTGCCGTCACCAGCTTGGTTTTATTCCCGATGATCTGGCAAAGGAGTTAAGAGGGGGAAAATAACGAAGAACAACGAAAAGCAACAAAATAAAACAATATGTTTTCTATAAAATCAATAAATCAGTTAAAATTTACACTAAATTATTTTTACTATGGTAAAAGAGTTTGTAGAAGTTAATGGCAAGTCTGTCAGGATGGGTGATGCTGCCTTTAAGATAGCATCAAAGCATTTTGGCGCATCCAAGCGCAGGACTGTAACAAAAGAAGTTCCAATCGAATTAAAGAAAGCACCCCCGAAGCTACCGATCACACCCGCAATAAAGGAGCCTGTAAAAGCAGAAGTTAACCTGGAGGCTAAAGAGGTTAATGTAACCGCTATCCCTGAAGAAATCATTCAGAAAAAAGTAACCAGGCGCAAAACTTCAAAGTAAATGTGGGAACTGAAGTCAAAAAAGACAGGTAAAATTAGCATCCTTACAGACAAAGAGCTTGAAGATGTTAAGAAGGCTGGTCTCATAAAGAGATATACGATGACCGAGATTAAGCCGATGCGTCAAGTTGTTTCCCCTCTGAGGGAAGTAAAGAAGGAAGTTACCAAAGCGAAAGCAAAAGATGAATAAAGACGAACAAAAACTTTTAAATGACAGTTTATCGAAGCTGTTCAAAATCGAGCCGGAGACGCTTGCTTCACTCTATAACGAAGCTGGAGATTTAGTTGATTTTTCCCCGATCCTTAATGCCGATACCGAAAGAATAAAAAAGTTCAAATCGGAGTCTGACAGTCAATACAAAAGAGGCATAAAAGAAGGTGCATCCAAGATTGAAAAGGAACTCAAAGAGAAATACGAACTCGAATCTGATCTTTTAGGTGTTGATCTGATAGATCACCTGGTTGTTACAAAAGTTGAAGAAGCAAAGACATCCGGCACGAAGGACATTACAAAGCATCCTGAGTACACAAAGCTGCAGCTCTCTATTGAGAAGCAGTTAAGGGAAAAGGATAAGGAATGGCAGACGAAATTGGAGACGAAAGAAAAGGAGATTGCTAAAGAGAAACTCTTTGAAAAGGTAAGTAAAAGAGCCTTGACGAACCTCGAAACACGCAATCCGATTCTGCCCAGTGATCCGCGTAAGGCACAAGTTTGGAAAGATACATATCTTAACGAACTCAAAAATGCAAATTACATGGATAACGACGGGGAGATTGTTGTTCTGAATGCAGAGGGCGCACCGCTTCAAAATGCACACGGCCACTCGATAACCTTTGATGAGTTTGAGAGGGATATTGCCGATAAGTATTTTGAATATCCAAAAGCGGAAGCAAGAACATCTGCCGGGAACAGAGAAGAAAGCAAGTCTGCCGGTGGTTTTATTGCTCCGAAAAACGATGATGAGTATGCAGCCAGGTTAAGAGATCCGAAGATTACACCAATCGAAAGAATGAATCTTGTTAATTGGTATAATCTAAAAAAATAAAAAATGAGTACACTTTTTTCATGCGGTTATCTTACCGCTGTTCAGGCTAAGGCCGATGCTATCTTCGCCGATCCGATGGCGAATAATGATGCTATTGTTGACGCTATTGCTGCAAAGGCAATACTGGAGCAACAGAGCGGAGTTATCCGTATGCCCTCTATAACGGGGACAAAGAATAAAGAGTTGAGAGTTGAGTGGCTTACCAAATGTTCGCCTTCTACTGATGAATGCTCCGATGATTGCACTATCACTGGAGAAGATGCAACTCCTGAGTGCAAAGATTATGAACTGGAGTGCCTTCGTGAGACTTCCTTCAAAGTTGCTGAAAGGGTTTACAGGGACCGTACTATTGAAAAGATTGATGCAGTTGCATTCAATATGCTTCGCCACATGGCAGCTATGGATGAATGGATTGCTCAGTATGTTCTTACCGGGCTTGTCGCTATGGCAGGTACAAACCTTTTCACAGGTGGAGTAGGTAATGTCGTTGGAACAACCACTTATATCGCTCCGCAGTACTGGGACGATGCTATCTGGGGTTACTTCGATCAGGTACGCAGGTTAAATAAGTTCCGTAATCCTTTCGGTATCACCGGGAACAACCTGTATCAGCTTTTGTTTAACCGTCCTCTGGAGGCTGCAAACGCTGACGGATCAGGTAATTTCCGTAAGATGAATACCCTGAAGATGTACCAGGATCCGGAAAACCTTGAGACAGTTGCCCCCGGCCAGACTATCCTTGTTCACAAAGGAGCTGCTGCACTGATAACAAAGGCATGGAACCCGCTGAACGCTGCCAATGCTGTTGAACCCGCACCGGGTTATTTCCTCTGGAGTGAACCTTCAAGAAATCTCCCCGGAGTGGTTTATGATATAATCATGCAAAAGAGCTGTTCGTCTAATGATTTCCATGAAGCATACAAGATCCAGCTTAACGGGCTGTTTGCTGCTAACCCTTATCCTTGCGATGAGGATAACACCGGAGTTCTGCTCTTTGAATGCGGTACTGAATAGTTAAAAACAATATGTTTTGAATAAATTAAGAGGACTCATTTACTTTTACGAGTGAGTCCTTTTTTACTTTTAATTCACTCATCATGTCCGTTCCAACATGTTTTGAAAATGTCATAGGCTTCTCCCGCAAAGAAGATTTATGTGTAGCAGACGAAGCCAGCGAGTGGTTAGCTGACTATGCCGTATCTGATTCCGGTTTGTATATAGATGAACTTCCGGGTATGCCTCAGAGGTTTATTTCATCCCTGGGTGGCAATTACGATATCTGGGAGAAGATGAACAATGCCCTCGAAAATGCTATCGGTGCTTTCAAAATTGATGTACTCGGCGAGATATTAAAGTATAAAGAGCCTGTACGGGACAGGTTCCGGGGTGACATAGGAGGTAAATCATTTACTTCTGTTCTTACCGATCATACATATCAGGGGTTAAGAATATATTCCGATGTTGACGGGGGTCAGTTCGTCCTTCGTGGTGTGTCACTTATCCTGAACGTCACCGAAGCTGTCACGCTGGAGATATACGATGATTATGACCTGTTGTATTCTTATAATCTGACTTCACAGGCAGGCAGGCCAAAATATACAGCGATAACACCGCTCACATTACCTTTAACCGGGAACCTTTATTTTCTTTATACGACTACCGGGCAGCCTTATAACAATAAACTCACTTGTAACTGCGGAGGCCATAAATGGTGTTTTAATACAGACAATCCCTGTTATGCTCCTTCACGTGACGCATGGACACAATGGGCAATGATAGGAGGCACCGGGGGAGATGTACTCTCTGATCGTGCAGACTGGAATACGAGCCGGGATGCCGGGGGAATGATCCTTCATGGTGACTTCGGTTGTGATGTTATCGGGACGCTCTGTTCTGATCATTCCGACTGGACAGGAAATGAGGTTGACC
>CAZSKE010000159.1:0-5863 GCA_964607325.1 uncultured bacterium
TTTTTGGACTGCTTCTCTGGTATTGAGCCTTTTGCCACGCCACTTTCCTTGACAACCTCCCGCTCCCCCCATACAATTTCAGGCCCTTGGCCCCTCGTGGGCCCAAGTTTGGGAGGAAGTCATGTACGCCGTCATCAAAGCTTCGGGGCGCCAATACCGCGTGTCCGAAGGGGATGTCATCACCGTGAGCGGGTTTGAGGGAAAGCCTGGGGATACCATCGAGTTCCCCGAGGTGATTCTTCTCGAGACCGATGGGAAGATCGCGACGGGACGCAAAGAGACCGCCAACGCCAAGGTTCAGGGCCGCGTGGTGGCTCACCGCCGGGGTTTGAAAATCCGCGTTTATCGTTATCGCAAGCGCAAGAATGTCGCCCGCACAAAGGGGTCGCGGCAAAACCTCACCTCGGTTTCCATCGTGAAGATTTTGACGGCTTGAGAGGACGGAAGAGTCATGGGTCAGCATAAAGCAGGTGGGTCCACAAAAAACGGGCGGGATTCCAATTCCCAGCGCCTCGGTCTCAAGGCTTACGGTGGGAACTATGTGACCGCGGGAAGCATCCTGGTCCGCCAACGCGGCATGAGATACGTCGCCGGACTCAACGTGGGTGTGGGGAAGGATGACACGCTTTTCGCCACGAGTTCCGGGCAGGTCCTGTTCGGCTTCGAAAAACGCGGCAAGAAAAAAATCAGCGTGATTCCGGCCGCCACTTAAAATCTCGAAGCGCATTTTTTCGAACCCCGCCCCACCCCGGGGCGGGGTTTTTTGTTTTAGGGTGTTTACAAACGTCCGAGTCCCCGCGGCTCAAGGAATTGAAACGACGTTTCGGGAGTTTCCAATGCTGGTGGACCAGGCGGTCATCACGGTGGAGGCGGGATCGGGCGGTAACGGCTGTCTGAGCTTCCGTCGTGAAAAGTACATACCCCGGGGCGGCCCCAACGGCGGCAATGGGGGCCATGGCGGGGACGTGTTGTTGGTGGCCTCCAACGACGTGCGAACCCTTGTGGATTTTTCCTATCAACCGATTTATCGCGCCCGTCACGGCGGACATGGCCTCGGCAAGGACCAGTTTGGCCGGAACGCCGAGCCGGTGACCGTGAAGGTTCCGGTCGGGACCGTGGTGTTGGACGAGGCCGGGGACACGCTCGTGGATCTTTCGGCCGAGGGACAGGTATGGCGGGCGGCTCGGGGGGGGAGGGGCGGAAGAGGCAACGCGTCCTTCAGCACCGCGACCCGTCAATCCCCGAAACTCGCGGAAAAAGGGGAGCCGGGGGAGAAGAAGATCCTTCACTTGGAGCTGAAACTGCTCGCGGACGTGGGATTGGTGGGTTTCCCCAACGCGGGAAAATCCACCCTGCTTTCCCGGGTCACGTCCGCGCGGCCCAAGATCGCCGATTATCCGTTCACGACCTTGGAGCCCCAACTCGGGGTTGTGCGGCTTCCGGGAGAGCGAACCTTCGTGATCGCCGATGTGCCGGGCATCCTCGAGGGGGCCAGCGAGGGGAAAGGGCTGGGACTTCAGTTTTTAAGGCATCTGGAACGCACCCGGGTGATTCTGCACCTGGTGGAGGCCCCGGAAGCTTCCACGCAACGGGAACTGGAAAAACGCGTCCGGGTGATCGAGAATGAGCTGGCCGAGTATCCGGCGGGGTTGGACCGATTGCCCCGCATTCTCGTTTTGACGAAAATCGACGCTTGCGCCGATCGCGCTCGGTTGGATCGCTGGTCCGCCGCGTTGAGGAAGAAGGGCCACGAGGTTCACGCCATTTCGGCCGTGTCCGGCGTCGGTTTGGACGCGTTGGTGGAGGCCGCTTGGCGCCGGATCGTTGAAAAACCCTCGGCGGGGGAGCCTGAGGTTCCCCTGGAAGAGCACAAGGTTTACAAGCCCGAACCCCGATTCACGATCGAGGGACAAGACGGGTTGTTCGAGGTGGACGGGCCTGAAATCCGGAAGTGGGTCGCGATGACGGACTTCAGGAACTTGCGGGCCGTCGAAAGGTTTCACCTGATCCTGGGTCGCATGGGCGTTTTAGCCGCGTTGAAAAAGCGTGGATTGAAAGCCGGGGACAAGGTTCGGTGCGGGGAGCAGGAACTGCATTGGGAAGACGGCAAGACGAAGGTTTGACGGGCCCCGCCACAAGGTGGGACGCTTGATCCGGGATCGCGGGAGAGAATGCCATGAACGCCGACCGTGTCGCGGCTTTTCGCCGTGTGAAACGCATGGTGGTGAAGATCGGATCGAGCCTCCTGATGGGTTCGTCGGCCCAGGGCTTGCGCGTGAAGTTTCTCGGATCGTTGGCCCGTCAGCTCAAGGTCCTTTCGGACCGAGGGGTGACCCCCCTCGTCGTGACCTCGGGAGCCATCGCCGCGGGACTGCATGAAATGGGGTGGTCCGCCCGCCCCAAGGAGATTCCGCGCTTGCAGGCCCTGGCGGCGGTGGGCCAAAGCAACCTCATGCACGCCTATGAGACCACCTTCAAACGGCATGGTCTCAAGGTGGCTCAACTGCTTCTGACCTGGGACGATCTTTCCCGTCGCGCCCGGTACACCAACGCCAAGAACACCCTGGCCGAGCTTCTTCGAAACAAGGTTGTGCCGGTGGTGAACGAAAACGACACGGTGGCCGTGGAGGAGATCAAGTTCGGCGAGAATGACACCTTGGCCGGGTTGATGGCCCATCTTTCGGAATCGGACCTGTTGGTCCTCCTGACGGATATCGATGGTTTGTACGACCGAGACCCGAGAGCGACGGACGCCCGTTTGGTGACGGATGTCCGGGAATGGTCGGAGGCGCTTGAGACCGCGGCGGGGGGGAGTCGTAGCGCGGTCGGCACGGGCGGGATGGCCTCCAAGGTTCGGGTCGCCAAACGCATGTTCCGATCGGGACTTTCGACGGCCATTCTCAGCGGCCACGCTCGGGACGGTCTGCTGAGGCTGTTCGCCGGGGAAACCCTGGGCACTTTTTTCCATCCCACGGGCAAACGCATGCACGCGCGTGAGCGCTGGCTGGCCTGGGGAGCCCGGCCGACTTGCGGGGTGGTGGTGGACGACGGGGCGAAGCGGGCGCTTCTGGAACGTAAAACCAGCCTTTTGCCCTCCGGAGTGCGAGGGGTTAAAGGCCATTGGGAATTGGGTGACGTGATCCGGATCGAGGACGCGACGGGCCGGGAAATCGCGCGGGGGGTCAGTTCTTTCTCGTCGGAAGACGCGAACAGGATCAAGGGGTTGAAGAGCGCCCAGGTTGTTTCCACGTTGGGAGGCGACGTCGCGGGGGAATTGGTGAATCGAGACCATCTTGTTTTGACGGGGGACCTTTAAGGGCTGTGAGCCGCGTTGTAAACTTGTTGTTCTTTCCGCCTGTCCGCCTCCGGCGGAGGGCGTTAGCGAGCGCGCCAAGACCTTCCAGGGCATTCCGAAAAAGAGACGCTCCCCCGGGGGACGCTTCACACGAACGAGGATCCGAGGTTATCCATGGGTTTGCGCGAGACGGTTCGACAACAACTTGAAAAAGCCAAGGCGGCGTCCCGGGTGTTGGCCGGCGCCTCAACTCCCATGAAGAACGACGCCCTTCGGCGCGTGCGGGAAGGGCTCCTGTCGGAAGCTTCGACCATTCTCCGCGCCAACGCCGAGGATGTGGCCGCCGCGCGAAACGCGGGTCTTGCCGACCCCATGATCAAGCGGCTTGAGTTGGATCGCGCCAAGTTGGAAGGCATGGCGAACGGTGTCGGCGTGGTGGAGGGGTTGGGCGATCCGGTGGGTCAAATGACCAGCATGTGGAAGCGGCCCAACGGACTGCAGATCGGGCGCATGCGCGTTCCCCTCGGCGTGGTCGCGGTGGTGTACGAATCCAGGCCGAATGTCACGTCGGACGTGGCGGCGTTGTGCCTGAAGTCCGGCAACGCCGTGGTGTTACGGGGGGGCAAGGAAGCCTTAGCCACGAACCGCGCCGTCGTGAAAATCCTTCAACGGGCTGTCACGGACGCTGGCATCCCGGTCGACTCGATCCAGTTCATCGACACCCCGGACCGCGCGGCGGTGGGTCATCTTTTAACGGCTTCCGACTTGGTGGATGTGGTGATCCCGCGTGGGGGCGAATCGCTCATACGCGCCATTGTGGAGCAATCCAGGATTCCGGTGATCTACCAGGCCAAAGGCGTGTGCCACACGTTCGTGGACGCCTCGGCGGATCTGGACATGGCCGTCGCCATCGCCGTGAACGCCAAGACCACGAACCCCGCCGTCTGCAACGCCATGGAATGCCTTTTGGTTCACCGGACGGTCGCGGGGACCTTCCTGCCGAAGGTGGCTCGCGCGCTTTTGGCGAAGGGAGTCGAACTCCGAGGCGACGAGGATGTCCGTCGGATTGTTCCAGAAGCGCGCCCGGCCACTCCGGATGATTGGGGCATGGAATTCCTCGATCTCGTCCTCGCCGTGAAAGTGGTGGGCGGTTTGGAGGACGCCTTGGGTCATATCGCGCGCTACGGTTCGGGTCACTCGGAAGCCATCGTCACAGGGGATTACGCGAACGCGCAGGCTTTCCTGCGACAAGTGGATTCGGCCTGCGTTTACGTGAACGCCTCCACGCGTTTCACCGACGGGGGAGAATTCGGATTCGGGGCCGAGGTGGGCATCAGCACGCAGAAACTACACGCTCGTGGGCCGATGGGTTTGGAGGAATTGACCACGAGTAAGTACGTCATTTATGGCTCCGGTCAGGTTCGTTGAAAATCAGGGCAAAAAAAGCGATCTTTTTGCCGGGATTCCCGTTAAAATAAAAAGAATTTCAATCACATCACGATGGGCCATGGCACAAAAGAACTACTACGAACTCTTCCAACTTTACCCGCCCCTGGATCCCATCCAATTGCAGGATGCCTATAGGCGGTTGATCTTCGAATTCCACCCGGACCGCAATCCGGAACGCTTGGATTGGGCCATCGAGCGCACCATGGAAGTGGTGGAGGCCTACAACGTCCTTTGCGACCCCGAAAAAAGGGACCTCTATACCTTCCAGATCCGGAACGACGTGCGTAAGGAACCCGGCAACATGGTGGGGATGAAGAAGGGGATCCTTTCCTTCGGGAAGTCCAAGGAGGAGATCTCCGCCGAGGAGGCTTTCCGGCGGGGATTGGCGCATTTTCAGGACAAGGATAACTGGAACCAAGCCCAGCATGAATGGCTATCCGCCGTCAAGCTGGTTCCCGGGTTCGTCAACGCGCATTTCAACCTCGGGATCCTTTGCGGATACCAGGGCAATTTCAAGGACGCCTGCCCGTGTTTCGAAAGGGTCGTTAAACTGAACCCCACCGATTCCGACGCGAAAAAAGTGTTGTCCATGGCAATGGGATACCTCTACGGAAGAAAGGCCTGACCATGGCGAGGGAAGAGTCGAAATTCGTTGTGGGGATTGACTTGGGGACCACGTATTCCTGCGTGGCGTTCCTCAACGGCGGGGAACCGCAGGTCATCCCGAACCTGGAAGGAGAGCGCACGACCCCCTCGATCGTGGCTTTCACCCCGGAGGGCAATTGGCTTGTCGGGCTTGACGCCGGTCACCAAGCCGTCCTCAACACCAAGGGCACCGTCTTTTCCATCAAGCGATTCATCGGGAAGAAGTTCGACGACCCGGAGTGCCAGAAGGACATGTCTTATATCTCCTATGACATGATCGCGGCCGAAAACGGCGATATCCGCGTGAAACTGGGCTCGACCTTGAAATCACCGGAGGAAATCTCCGCCATCATCCTTCAAAAGATCAAGCAGGATGTCGAAAAAAAGCTGGGTGAAAAGGTCACCCACGCGGTCATCACGGTGCCGGCCTATTTCAACGATTCCCAGCGGCAAGGGACCAAGGACGCCGGCAAG
>CAZSKE010000160.1:0-1490 GCA_964607325.1 uncultured bacterium
AAAAGCGTGGAGGAGGGAGTTGGACACGGCGGAACACATCTCGCGGACCGCCAAAGAGGCCAGCTGGACTTCGGTTTCGTTCAGCAAGGCTCTCCCCCTTTCCCGGCGTCACATCCGCGACCGACCGCCCGCCACGACCGTTTCAACCACAGAGAACCCCCTGTAGCGTGATGCCGAAGGCATCTCTGCTACAGGGTTCTCTGTGGTAAAAATAATTCTTCGCGAGCGCCATTATATCCCAGGAATCAGGACTTCGTTTGCGGATCGCTCGCGACCGCGAGACGCTCGGTGACCGCCTTCAGGGCCGCGGAGGCGTCAGAACGAAGGTCCTTATCGCCGGCTTCCACGTATTTATCGAGAAAACTCCGAACCTGCTGGGAACGATACTGACCCAAAGCCCGAAGGGCGGCCTTTTTCAATTCCCGCGACTTGTCCATGAGTTTGTCTTTCAGGCTCTTGGGCTGGACCCACTCTTCCAGGATCGGCACCGCCAAGGGGTCGGCCATGCGGCCGAGCGCCCCACAGGCTTCCAGGTAGAGGCGATCCTTGTCCGGTTTGTGGGGGTATTCCCTTTCCTCCAGAACATGGAGCAATTCGCGGGAATCCCCCGGCTGGCTCATTTCGGGAAAAATCCGCAAGGCTTCCAAGGCCACCCGTGGTTCGCTCGACGCGATCTGTTTGAGCGCCGTTTCGCGAAACTCCTTTCGCCCCCAACGCGCGGCCGCGGCCAGGGTTTCCCGCTTTTCCTCCGCGTTCATCTGATCCCACCAACCGCGAAGACGCCGGGCGACTCCCGCGGTCATGATCATCTTTTTAAAAACACCCAGGAAAGCGCCCAATCGCGCCGGCTTGTCGGTGTCGCCCAGCCATTCCTCCAGCAAATCCACCCCGGCGAATTCGAGACGCTCCAGGATCCAAAGCGCTTGCGTGGCGGTTGGATCGTCGCCAGAGGACACGAAGGCTTTCTCGATCAGGAATTTGGCGGCGGTGGATCCCAAGGCCGCCCAGGCCTCCACGGCCCCCCGGGCCTCTTCCGACGGTCCGAAGGACCTCTTCATCAGAAGCTCCAACGCCTCGGGGTGCCATATCCCCTGCAGGGTCAAACGAGCTTTGGCGCGCTGTTCGGGAAACGCCTCCGCGGGCGTGCGCTCCAACGTCGAGAGCGCGCGCAGGAATCCGTTGAACGTCGGCCAATCCGGCTTTTTCCATTCTTTGGAGGTCCACGTATAAGCCAGGAGCATGGCGATCTGGTACGGGACGGCCGCCTGGCAACGCGTCAAGTAAGCGCCCAGGTTCCGCAGGCCTTCCACCTGAAGATGCCGAGGCAGGACCTCCCACTTCCATCGGTTCAAATGGCGCAAACCCAACGCCTGGATTCCCTCGTCGTTGTCCTGCACGACCTTCCAGAGGCCCTCCCACAAGGTCTCCATGATCTCCATGCGGGGGTTGTCCTGAAGATCGGTGAGGATCTGGGCGACCTTGTCCTCGAT
>CAZSKE010000160.1:1501-5860 GCA_964607325.1 uncultured bacterium
GGAGTGCCAGGGTCGCTTCGAGTAGCTCGGCTTCGTTGCCGGATTCGAGCGCGGACAGGATGGGATTCGTCTCGAAGAGAATCTCCTGCCCCCCGGCCTCCTCCGCGGCCGGGGCGATTTCCCCACCCGACGATTCCACCTGGCGTGAAATCGCGGACACCAATCGCGTGAGGGCCGCGTTCAAATCCGCGGTTTCGGTTGCGGCTCCCGCCGGGAACTCCACGGAGGCCAACATTTTTCTCAGCGATTCGACAGCCGAAAGGACTTGGCCCAGACCGGGGGCCCCGCCGCCCGATCCAGAGTCCATCCCGCCTTCCGCTCCGCCCGGGCCCGGGATCCAACCCTGGAGCTGTTCACCCGCAAGTCGCGCGATCTCCTGGCGGTTGGAGTCGGGTTTGACGCGGCTGAAGACCTGGAGGAAGTATTGCAGGGCTTCCATGGCCGCGTTGAATTCCCCATCGTCCGATCCCATCCCCATCCCCGCCGCTTGTTCTTCACCCATGGCGACAAAAACCTTCAGGTTGACTGCCAAGTGGGGCAAGGGTTTGTCCTGGAGCGTCTGGGCCAATGTGGCGCCCGGAGCCAGCGCGCGCGGCCGTAAAAGCCCGGCGAAAGCCTTGAGTTCGGCGCTGTCCAATCCCTTCTTCAGGGTCAACGTGTGCAAGCCGTGCGACAGGAAAAGGTCCCGGAGCATGTTGGTGGAACCCGTCAGGCGTTCGTTCAGCGAGGTTCCTTCCACCACCAGCCGCCCCTCGGGGACCCCCAGGCTGATCTCGGCCCGGGATTCGAACAAGGGATCCAGGGACTTGAGGAAGCAGTCGAGGGATTGGCTGACCATGGCGTTATCGGCGGAATAAAGGAACAAGTTGGAAAGGGCCACCCGCAATTCACGGACGGCCGTGGAGGCGGCGGGGATCTCGTTGTCTTGGAGCATGGTTAAGACCGCCATTCACAAGCGACGAATGAACGTCCGCGCGGCAAATCCAGTTAAACCGTCAATTCTTCCGCTCTTCCCGACTGCCCCTCATCGCGGCTTCACCCCTCTCTTGAAAAGAGAGCGGCGAAGTGAGCGGGCGACCCATCGACGATTTCATTATAATGGCAGTCGATGCCACCCAGCGATCACATGAACACGGGGAATCCGGTTTTTCGCCGGGCGATCGGTCCGTTTTTCGTTTTCCTTGCGGCTTGGGGCTTCTTCCTACGGACCTTGAACCCGATTTTCCCCAACGACGACTCCCCTGAAACCTTGACGGCGGCTTCCACGCTGGGCGTGTCCCATCCGCCCGGTTACCCCCTGGCCCTCCTTTGCGTCCGCGCCTTCCGGGCGATCCCGTGGGGCGGCGACGGATTCCGCGCCTCTCTGGCTTCGGCTTTCCTGGCCGCCTTCGGAGCCGCGCTCTTCGCCTTATTACTCGCCCGCCTGCTTGAGAAAACCTCTGGCGGCCCGCCCGAGAAACCCGCGATGCTTTGGACTTCCGTTTTCGGATTCCTGCTCGCTTTTTCCGAAACCTATTGGAGAAACGCGTTGGGGGCGAAGGGTACGGTCTACCACCTGCAGATCCTGTTCCTGCTTCTGTTGGCTTTCCCCCTTCTATTGCCCGGCGGGCGACGTCGTTGGCTTTTCGCCGGTGTAGCCGTGGGGTTGGGGTTGTCCAACCATTGGCCCACCCAGGTCGTCCTTCTCATCGGATGGGTCCCGGCCCTCTGGATGACTTCCGGCGTTTTCAAGAAACCCGACTTGAGGTGTATCCCGCACGCTCTCTTCGGCGCCTTTCTGGGTTTCACTCCCCTTCTGTTGTTCGCGCCGCTCCGGGATCCCTTCCATCCCGCCCTCGATTGGGGCGCCGTGGATTCCTGCGGCCGATGGCTGCAATACGTTTGGCTCAAGCATTACGATTGGCTACGCGCGCCCCTGTCCGACCCGCAAACCTGGCGATTGTTTTCGGACCGAGCCCACGAGATCGCCTTGTTCCTCGCGCGGGAGCCTTTCCCCCTCTTCCTCCTGGCTGTTCTCGCGGCCGGGTGGCATCTCACGAAAAGCGGAAGAGGCGCTCTGGCGGCGGCCTTGTCCCTTCCGGTCCTCGCATTGGCGGCGGCGAACCTTTTCATCAACCGCCTTCCCGCGCCCAACCCCTGGCCGCTCCGAAACCACATGATGGCGTCCCTGCCGTTCCTTCTGGCGATCGTGGCGGCCGCCGTGCCCTGGAACGCGCTCGGGAGGTCGAAAATCCCCTGGGGAGCCTTCTTGACGGCGCTGACATTGGCGATGGGCATCCTTTCCTGCCCGGCGCGGGACCAGTCCCGCGAAACCCTCGCCTGGCGTTACGGGCTCGACCTGATGGCATCCTGCCCCCGGAACGCCGTGCTTTTCGCGGAGGAGGATTCCGACTACTTCACGGCCGGGTATTTCCAGGGGATCGGGCGACGACGCCCGGACTTGGACGTCGTGACCACGTTTTTGTGGCAGGAGGAATGGGGCGTGGCCCGATGGAAACAAGCGCACGGGAATTGGAACCTGGAAACACACGAGGGCGCGGCGCCCTGGGACCGCGTGGGCGACAACATCCGCCGCGCGATGGGGGCCTTGAAGGGCAAACGCCCCTTGCGAGCTTCCATCTCCACGCGCTTCGTCGCGCGGCACGCGCTCTCGGAGCCGACACCCTGGAAGGGCACGCCTTACGGGCTCACCCTGGCCCTCGAGCCGAAGACCTCCCCCGCTCCGGCGGCTCCCAGGGTCCTTCGGGAACGCCTGGAGGCGGGAGCGGAATGGGCCGAGAGCGCGAACCGCCTGCCGTTCCACGACCGCCTGAAGGCGGTCTACGAACTGAGCTTCCCCTCATTCAACAAGTAGGAGGACGCGTGTATGCGGCGTGAACTGCGGTTCAAGACCTTCGAGGACGCCCTGGCGGAACTGGACCGCCTGGAGAAGGGCCCGGTGGAAACCCTGGGCCGATGGTCCCATTACCAGATCCTCACCCATTGCGCGGGAGCCGTCGAAAAAAGCATGGACAGGTTCTCGAATCGCGCGCCCTGGCTGGTGCGCCAAACGCTCGGGCGATGGACGAAATGGAGGATCCTGCGGCAGGGCTTTTTCAACCCCGGGATGGGGAAACAAAAACCCGATCGGGTCGAGGGGGACGCGAAGGCCGCGGCCGTAAAGCTGCGGGAATCCATCGCGAAATTCCGCGCCCACCAGGGGCCCCTGGACGAGCATCCCTTTTGCGGACCGCTCACGCGGGAGGAATGGGAGAAGTTCCACCTCTACCACTTGGCCGACCACCTGGGCTACCTTCGATTGATATAACGACGCGCTCAGCTTTTATTCGTCCTCGCGCGGCTTGCCCATCCCCTCCAAGATGGCCACGGCCGAGACCACCAGCGGGCCGCACACATTCTTGAAGACACCCTTCTCGTGGGCTTCCTTTCGGGCCGCGGGATCCGAAAGGTCGCAACCCACGAGCTTGCGGCACTCCGTGGAGCCGTGCTTGCGCTTGAAGGCTTCCATGAAACGCACGGCGTCGGCGAAGGTCGTCTCGCGAGCCGCGGCGTCGGTGTTCTTCTTCATGCCCTCCTTCAGCCCCAGCACCATGAGAGCGCCTGTCACACAGCCACAGGTCAGTCCCGCGCGGGCCATGCCGGAGCCGAAAGCCGTGGCCACCTTGTGAGACTCCCCGGGCTTCATGCCGAAGTCCTGCGCGAAGGCCCCCAGGACCGACTGGGCGCAGTTGAAGCCTTCGGAAAAAAGTAGTTTCGCCTTATCGCGTCTGGACATGGGGGCCTCCCCGTGGGACACCCATTCTATAACTCGAGAGGGTTCTTCCCAACCCGTCATGAAAACCTCCAAATTCATTGATATATCCCCAAGTCCCCCTCACCCAGCCCCTCTCCCCCGATGGGGCGAGGGAAAAACGCCCTAATAAAAAAGAAGGCCCCGGCTCCCTTTTGGGGAACCAGGGCCATTATCCCCGGCGATGTCCTCGCCCGAGGGAGCGTTATTGCGACCGAGAGCCAGGACATCGGACAATAGATTTGTTCGATACGATGTCCTTCACCACTACGATCCGGTCTGCGGCATTCGCGGCTAAGGCATAACCGGATGTCGCGCTGTCGGCACCAATCATCCGGCATCCTTCCCACCGACTTCCGTCACCTGACAAGTTGGCAACTACGTTTCCTGTACAGTTCGGAGCAAAAAACGTTGTGTTGGTTACCTTCACCGTCGATCCAAAAACACAACTAGTTTCTTCGGCCGGGGAGAAGCAAAAGGAACGACAATTTAAAAACGCCCTTAAAAATAGCCCTCCCGAGTTCAATAGTGAAGTGCACCACTTAGGCACCTGATCTTCCGCACTACCA
>CAZSKE010000161.1:0-5776 GCA_964607325.1 uncultured bacterium
GGGAGTCTGCAGGAAGAGGGTTCTCGAGGAAGTCGCCGAGGGCGTCGGGGTCCAGGTGGGGAAACAGCAGGGCACAGTGGGTGTCGGGGAGAGTGTGCGCGTGCCGGTGTAGGTGGGGGTCTGCAGGAAGAGGGTTCTCGTGGAAGTCGCCGAGGGCGTCGGGGTCCAGGTGGGGGTACAGCAGGGGACGGTGGGGGTCGGGGAGAGTGTGCATGTGCGGGTGTAGGTGGGGGATTCCGCCGGGAAGATCTCCGTGACGGTCGGGAGGGGCCCGCTACAATACGGCACGCTCACGTAGAGGGCCCAATTGCGGGAGCCCGATGTGCCCGCCGGGAATGTGGCCGGGAAGGTCCCGCCGCCGAAGGGCGTCCGGTATTCCGTGTCCTCGCCGGCCGGGGTGTATTTCAGGACGGCGCCCTCGCTGGCTTCGAAGGCCAGGTAGTACCAGCCCGTCGTGAAGACGACGTCTCCCATGTCGTAGAAGTAATTCCATCCCGCGGTGACCGCATGAGCCGCGGATTGGGCCACCAATGTGGCACCGGGCATCGTCATGCCCTTGTAAATCCCCAACTTCACCACGCCGGGTTGCGCCACATCGCAGGCCATGTAGAGGGATGTTTGGTACATTCCGCCGTACCGGGTGGAGACCAGTTCGCCGGTCGTGTCGGCGCTGTGGGATGCAGAACCCGGGTAGTGTCCAAAGCAGGTCTTGCTCGGCGTGAACGTGGGCATGGGGACGTCAGGGGAGGGGGTGGGCGTGTAGGTGGACGCGGCCGGCTCGGGGCAGGTTTCGCAGGCCGCCGATCCGTACTTGGCTTTGCAACCGACCAGGAGAACGGGAATCATCGCCAAAACCGCCGCGATGGATATCAGGTGTCGAAGATGGAGTCTCACGGGACCGCCTCCAAACGAAGGTAAAGTGATCTCTTCCCACCCATCAAGTGGAACGAGGAAGGGGAATATTCCATAAAAAAAGCCCCGGGATTTCCGGGGCTTTTGGGGGGTGTGAAACACGCCATTAAATCCTCATGGCTTTGAAACCTGTTGGTTTACTTGGTGATGATGACATCGGTCAGGTGGTCCCTGATCGAAAACCGAGAGCCAAAGGCGGCACCGGCGACTTCATAGGTTGTGTATTGAGGTGTTACGTGAACCCTATATTCTTGATTCGAAACGGCTCAGGGCTGTCGGATTTCCGGACAGAAATCCCTCAAGTAGTCACGAACCCACCAGGCGCCCGTTTCGCGGCGTTCCTTCCAATCGGTCATGCGATAGTTGAAAAGCCGGAACCGGACGGCTTTGGGTTTTTCGCCTCCGAAGGGATCGGGACCCAATAGGCGTGTCACGCGTTTGTTCCCGGTCAAAAGAGACGCCCCCATCTGGGTCAAAAACGGGGAACGCTCGCAATCGCCCAGCGCGGCGAACCACATCTGCCAGTCAAGGCGCGGCATGTAAGGGGCGACCTGCCCGGGCATCCGGTTTGGATCCCCGGGTTTGTGTTTGAAGGAATACTCCTTCCAAGTCTTTCCGTCGAGAGAGCCCTCCACGACGATTTCGGATCTCGCCTTTGGCATGGCCGTGAACAGGCCGTAGGCGTTGAAAGACCGGAAGGGATAGACGCTTTTCAGCACCCAGAGCCCGGGTTTGCCGAAGGGCTGCCAGCCGAACTGCGCCACGAGGATTCCCACGCCGATCACAACGGATACGACCGCGTAGGTCCCCAGCAGGAATATCCGGGCCCTGGGCTCCCGGCGCGGCGCTTCGGGGACTCGGGCGGTCAGGAGTTTTTCACGGGCACCGCGGGGCCAGGCGCCGTCCTCGAGGGTCCAAACACAGAGGAAAATCACGAGGAGATTGAATAAACCGTAATTGCCCACCGCGGCGATGAAGATTTGGATCGTGATGAACGGGACAAAAGCCCAACGCCTGAAACGCGCTGGAAGAACCAGCAGGAACGGAACGGCCAACTCAGAAAAAAACATGAGAACCGCGACGAGCTTGTGGACGGGCAAGGGCAGGAGGTGGAAAAACCAACTCAAGGGATTCGGCAGGGGTTGGGTCCAATAATGATAGGAGAGCGCCGTCAGGGCGGGCCAGGACAGGTCGTCGGCGGAGAGCTTGGCCAGGCCGGACAGGAACATCAACTTGAAGAGGAGCCAGAGGAAGAGCCCCGTCTCGAGCCGGCCGGGAACCCGATCCGTCCCGGGGCTCGGGCGAAACCAAGACAAGCGCCAAGGGGAGCTGACGGCCGCGAGAAGACCGGCTTCCAGCAAAAGGTTATCCCACTGATATTGGAAAAAGGCCTGGCCCGCCACCGCGAGGGAAAGATACAGGGCCCAGCAGGCGGCCAACAGGATCGCCGGCGCCAACCCCAAAAGCGCGGCCAGGGCGGCCGCCGTTCCCAAGGCGCATTGAAGGTGCAACGAAAAGTCCGAAGGGGAGATCCAACAGAAGGTGGGGAAGATCCAGAAACGCTTCCAGGAACCGTCGAGGAGGCGGGTGGCCTCCGAAATCATGTGGGGGACCGGGAGTAGGCCGCCGTCCCCGACGAGTCCCGGGATCTGGACCCACGCCGCGAGGAAGGCCAGCAGGAATGTGAACGCGACCAGGCGCGCGAAGACAAAGCGGGCCAGGTGATAGGTTGGTCGCGGGGCGGTTTCACTCACGGAAGCTATTTTGGGCCAGGGGGGCGCGTCTGTCCAGCGCAGGAGGGCGCTTTGTATCCGGGGAAGTTGACATAAGGTCCGTTCCCTCGCCCCAACGGGGAGAGGGGCTGGGTGAGGGGGGCTTCAATGAACGGTAAGTGAGGCAGCAACAATTTGAAGTCACCCTCACCCGGGCCTTTTGGCCCGACCTCTCCCTCCAAGGGAGAGGTTGCAGGAATATGACGGCCCTCGCTTATGATGGAATGGCATTTGTGGCAGGTTGGCAGCTTGGCCGATCCAAAGGAGACCGTGTGAGGCTCTGGTCATTGCATCCCCGCCATCTCGATACGCGCGGTTTGTTGGCCGTTTGGCGCGAGGGGCTTCTGGCGCAGAAGGTGCTCCAGGGGCGCACGAAAGGTTACCGCCACCATCCCCAACTTGAACGGTTCCGGGCGTCGCGCCGTCCCCTGTCCGCCATCGGCTTCTATCTTCTCCGCGTGGTGGAGGAGGCCGCGCGCCGGGGGTACTCCTTCGATCGCCGCAGGATCGGACGGCGTCCCCGGAGTCGCCCGGTCCTGAAGGTGACCCGAGGGCAGTTGGAATACGAAGCCGCGCACCTGCGCGCCAAGTTGCGCCGCCGAGCCCCGGATTGGTTAAGGGCCCAGGGCGGCTTGGAGAATTCCACACCCCATCCGTTGTTCCGTGTGGTATCCGGCGGCGTGGAGTCGTGGGAAAAACGCCCAAAAGGCTTGAAAACGTTCTGATCCGGGGGTGTGAAGCCGGGAAACGCCCGGGATTCGGCCCGCACCGGGACATTTCGAAAGGTCGGACGCTAGCAGGGTGCTGAAAAAGTGTTTTTGCAACCTGCCAACAGCCACGGGGTTCGAGTGAATCACAGGTAAATACGGTATTTCCGGTAGGGTGATTCACGAGTTAAACATGAAAAAGTCCCCGATGGGGGACTTTTTCATCATCCTGTTATACTTCACGGTCGAAACGCCATCCTCTTGGACGAGAGGTCTTCCGTGCCGATTGAAGAGATGACCACCGGTATTCCCGAACTCGACCGCATCCTCAACGGGATCAGGGCCAGCGACAACGTCGTCTGGGAGGCCGATTCCGGCGCGTCGGTGGATCTGTTCGTTTCCAAGTACATCTTCGCCTGCGAGGCGGAGGGCGCGCCGGTCGTCTACGTCAGCTTCAACCGCTCCCCCCAGACCATCGCCGACATCTATTCCCCGATCCTCGCGCCCGGGCGGTTTTTTCTCGTGGATTGCTTCACGACGGGGAAAGGCGATCGCGACGAGTCGTTCAACGGGTTCTACCAGATGGACGGACCGGGCGCCTCCCTCCGCGCTTTCCGGGTGGAGGAGCCCTCCAACCCGGCCCGTGTGCAGGACGTCCTTCTCCGTGCGCAGGAGGAGGCGGGACCCCGGGCGAGGTACGTGTTCGACAGCCTCACTGGCATGCTCGACCTTTGGAAGGATCCCGACACGGTGTTCCGGTTTTTCGGCCATCATTGCCCGCGGTTGTTCGACCTGAAGACCGTGGCGTACTGGCTTCTGGAGCAGGACGCGCATTCCCGCGAGTTCCTCGCCAAGATCCGCCATGTCACCCAGGTCGTCATCGAGGTTGGGGTGAACGAGGGCATGCAGACGTTGACCGTGCGGAAGGCGGCCAACCGGAACTGCCTGGATGTAGGGGTTCCGCGGTGTTTCCACCAGGAAGGCAGGGATCCGATCCTATCGGCCGAATCGAGGGAGGACCGCGAATTACGCCTTTTGACCGCGCTCGGGGAGGCCTTGGACAGCGCGCTGGACCCCGCCGTCTTCTTCCAGCAGACCATGCACGTCCTTTTCTCCGAATTGGGCATGATCCGCGGCACCCTCGTTCTTTTGGACCGCATCGCGAACAAGCTGCGCATCGCGGCCGCCCACGGTTTAAGCGCGGTCGAAAGCGCCCGCGGGGAGTACGAGGTGGGGGAGGGCGTCACGGGACACGTGGTCCGGACCGGATTGCCCGAGGTGGTGCCCGACATCAGCCGCGATCCCCGGTTCCTGGACCGCACGAACACCCGCCAGGCGGGATCCGGGGCCCAGATCGCCTTCATCTGCGTGCCCCTCAAGGTCGACGGCGAGGTGGTGGGCGCCCTTTCCGCGGACCGGTTGTTCGCCAACCAGGTGATCCTCGACAAGGACCTGCGGCTCCTGAAGATCGCGGCCTCCGCCGTGTCCCAGGTCCTCAAGATCAACCAGATGGCCCACGTCGAGAAGGAGGAGATCCTCCATCGCGACGAGCGGCTGATCCGGGAGCTGAGGGATCGCTACCGCCTGGACAACGTGACGGGCCAAAGCAAGGCCATCCAGAAGGTCCTGGCCACCGCGGCCATGGCGGCGAAGTCCAGCGCCTCGGTCATCATCCACGGGGAGACCGGAACCGGCAAGGAGCTCATCGCCAACGTCGTGCACTTCAACAGCGCGCGCGCCAAGGGCCCGTTCGTCAAGGTGAACTGCGGGGCGCTCACCGAAACCCTGCTGGAATCCGAGTTGTTCGGGCACGTCCGGGGGTCCTTCACGGGGGCGGTGAAGGACCGCAAGGGGCGCTTCGCGCTGGCCGACGGCGGCACCCTCTTCCTGGACGAAGTCTCCGAGATGAGCCCCGCGTTGCAGGTGAAGATCCTGCGGGTCATCCAGGAGATGGAGTTCGAGCCCGTGGGCGGCACGCAGACCCTCCGCGTGGACGTGCGGCTGGTGGCCGCCACCAACAAGGACCTGCGGAAGGGCATCCAGGAGGGCTGGTTCCGCGAGGACCTTTATTACCGCCTGAACGTCGTCCCCATCCACATCCCGCCCTTGAGGGAGAGGCGGGAAGACATCCTTCCCCTCACGAACCATTTCCTGGACCTCTACAACCGCAGGTGCGGCAAGAAGGTGGGCAAGCTTTCCCGGAAGGTGCTGGATCTCCTGGTGGGATACGGTTGGCCGGGCAACGCCCGGGAGCTCGAGAACTGCATCGAGCGCGCGGTGGTCATGTGCCCCGGCGACACCTTCACAGTCGAGCTCCTGCCCCCGGAAATCACGGGGCCGCGGCAAGGAGCCGGCGGAAGCCCGGCCGGGATCGACGCGGCCGTC
>CAZSKE010000162.1:0-5767 GCA_964607325.1 uncultured bacterium
CTCTTCGGCGCGCTTACTGGCATTTCGCCAACGCGTTGTACGCCCAAAACACCGGCGACACCGATCGGGCCTTGGTGGAATACCAACAAGCCTCGAGATACGACCCCGCTTCCGCGGCCGTGCACTCCCAACTGGCCTACCACTATTATGTGTCGGGTCTCGACTACAAGACCGTGGAGGAACTGAGAAAGTCGCTGGAGATCAACCCGAGGGACAACGCCACGCGGTTGCTGTTGGCGGGGCTGTACGCCAAGCAAGGCGAGACGGCGCGAGCCAAGAGCGAGTACCAGAAAATCCTGGAACTGGAACCGAGGAACACCGACGCAAGGTACTATCTCGCCGGGGTGTTGGTCTCGGAAAACAGGAACGACGAGGCCATTCTCCGATACAAGGAAATATTGAAAATCAATCCCAAAGACAGCTGGGCCTATTACGCCTGGTACAACATGGGACTGATCTACACCCGAGTGAACGAGGGAAAAAAGGCCGAGGAAGCTTTTCGGGCGGCCATCCGCTTGAATCCCGCCCTTGAGTCAGCCTACCTCTCCCTCGGATTGTTGCTGGAGTGGGCCCAGCGATCGAAGGAGGCGGCGGAGGTATACCAGGATCTGGTGAGGGTCGATCCGGGCAACCCCGAAGGGCAGATGGCCCTGGGCAAGCTGTACTACGACGGGAAGGATTACGAAAAGGCCCTGGAAGCCTTCATGGAATACGTCCAGAACTATCCCGAGGACTCGGTGGGTTTGGAATACCTCGGGTTGACGGCCTACCGGATGGAAAAATACGACCTGTCCCTCGAGGCTTTCGCCGAGTTGGTCAAGGCGCAACCCGACAGCGCCATCAACCGGTACCGTTACGCGGCCGCGCTGGAACAGGCGCGTCGACCGGACGAGGCGGTCCGCGAGCTTCGCATGGTCGTGATCAAGGATCCCAAGGAGACCGACGCGTGGGTGAGGATGGCGCTTCTGTACCAGCGGCAAGGCCGTAAGGAGGAGGCGTTGTTGGTCCTCGAGGAAGCCCTGGCGATCCAACCCGGTGACGAGGATCTATTGGTTCTTCGCGGCATGTCCGAAATCGATTCCGAACGATACGAGCGGGCCGAGCCTTGGTTGCGGATGGCGCTGGCCAAGAATTCCAAGAGCGCCCAGTCGGCCTTTTACCTGGGGGTGGCGCTGGACAAGCAGGGAAAATTCGACGAGGCCATGGATTGGATGAAAAAATCCGCCGACCTCGATCCGGGCAATCCCGAACCGCGGAATTACGTCGGTTATTCCTACGCTGAAAAAGGCGTTCGCCTGAAGGAGGCCGAGAAGCTGATCCGCGAGGCCGTCCGACTTGAGCCCGAAAGCCCCTATTTTCGGGACAGTCTGGCCTGGGTCCTGTTCAAGAAAGGGAATCTTGACGAGGCTTTGAGGATCCAGGAAAAGGCCGTGAAAGACCTCCAAACCAGTCGGCCGGAGGACGCGGTCATGTACGATCATTTGGGCGACATCTATCAGGAGTTGGAGCGCGAGGACGACGCGATCGTCCAGTGGAAAAAAGCCGTGGAATTGGACCCCTCCCTCGCTAAGACGCGGGAAAAACTCGGCTTGCCCGCGTACGTGCCGCCCACCCCCACTCCCGTGTCGAAGCCCCAGAAGAAGAGGGGCACAAAAAAAGGTTCCACCAAGAAAAAACGCTGAAGAAAGAAAAACCAAAAAAGGAAAAATCCCTGTTCAACCTGCCGGGACCCTGAGACACGCCGGGAAGGAAATGATGAAAGTCACTGCGACGGAATGGCGCTCGCCGGATTGGAATTCTTCCCAATCCAGAAAAAGTGTGTCGGGTCTTTCAAGGCCTGCTTTAGCCCGCCTGTATTACAGGAGCCTTCCCGACGTGGAACGAGCCCTGAAACGCTATCCCCGTGGGATGTGGACCTGGTCCCCCCGACCGGGGAAGGACTGGTGCATCCACGAGGTGCTCTGGCACCTGGCGGACGCGGAGGCCAACGTCTTCATCCGGATCCGCAAGGCGGCCGCCGAACCGGGATCCGCCGTGGTGTCCTGGGACCAGGAAAAGTGGGCTCATGCCCAGGACTACCGGCGCATGAACCCCCGGTCGGCCCTCGCGCTCTGGAAAACCCTGCGACGGGCCAACGTGGATTTCGTGAAAAGGCTTCCGGCCGCCGCGTGGAAGCGCAAGGTGCGGCACCCCGAAAATGGCACGATCAGCCTCGAATGGAACATCGCGATGAATCTGTGGCACACGTGGAATCACCTGCGACAGATGGAGAAGCGGTATTTGGGCTGGAGGAGCCGGGGGTAGCGCCGGGCGGATGGTGGTTTGCGGATGGTTGAGGCCGTCAATCGTTGTTGGTTGACGGTTATTGGAAACGGCTTGAAGCCGTCACCAATAACGAATAACAACTTCCTGGTGTGGTTAACAGATGAAACGAACTAGAAAACCTCTGCCGGTTTTTATTCGAGTTCTCCTGATTACAGCCGGCCTGGCGGTGGGGGCGATCACGGCGGCGTACCTCGTGGTGCCTCATCAGGTGGCCCGGGGAATCGTCGAGGCGGGGAAGCGCCCCAAACCCGTCACGGATCTCCCGTCGGGGAGGTCCATGCCCTACAACGACGTCGGGTTCGTCACCAGCGACGGCGTGACCCTGAACGGCTGGTGGATTCCGGCGCCCAAAGGAAAACCCGCGGGCACGGTCATTCTCACCCACGGACTTTTCAAAAACCGCGACCAGATGATGAGCCGCGTTGAGTTTCTCCACCGCGCCGGATATCAGGCGCTGGTGTTCGATCTTCGAGGCCACGGCATGAGCGGTTACGCTCCCTTGTCGGGGGGCCAGCACGAGGCGCGGGACCTGTTGGCGGCGCTCGAGTGGACACGGAACGAAAAGAAGGAAATCCCCCCCACGGCCTTTTTCGGGCTGTCCCTGGGGGCGATGGCGGCGCTTCGAGCGTCGGCGGACGCTCCCGACGTGGCGGTCATCGCCGATAGCCCGCTTTCGGATGGGACTCAATACGTGGGACGTCGCACGCCCGGCCGTTGGCTCTTGTTTTTGCCGTTTTTTTTCGAGCGATGCGTCACCGCCTATAACCGCTTGACGGGGCTTTCCCTGACAAGCGAGGACCTGAGGATGGAACCTGTTCTCCGCGATTTGCGCGGAAGACGCCTGCTTTTTTTCGTGGGGGAAAAGGATGATTTGGCGACGCCCGAGGGCGTTCGGCGTCTTTTCGTCGTGGCCCCCACCCCCGACAAGCAACTGGTCTACGCGCCCAACGCGGCCCACGACCAAACCTACCAGAACCTCAAGGTGATGTACGAGAAGGCGGTCTTGAGGTTCCTCGCGGGTCGAAAGGACATGGGCGATCAAGGCGATTTGCGGTCACGGGCTTGGCGCGCCAAGGGAAGCCGTGAACGCCCCCGCTAGATTCCCGTCCCCGTTTCTGGCGGCGGGGGTCTTGTGCGCTCTTCTGGCGGCGGGATGCTCCATGACGAGCACCTCGACCCGCCCCGTCGAAAAGGCGAAATACGCCACCACCCTGGAGACCCTCCGCCGGATCATTCCCATCGAGATGAGAAAACACAAGGTGCGGGGATTGAGCCTCGCCTTGGTCGACGATCAAGAGGTCGTTTGGGCGCAAGGATTCGGAATCGCCGACGCCGCGACGCAAACCCCCGTCACCGAAAACACCCTGTTCCGGGTGGGAGCCATCTCCAAGATCTTCACGGCCCTGGCGGTTTTGAGGACGTCAGAAAGCGGCCGCCTGGATCTGGACGCGGCGATCGGAAAAGTCGTCCCGTCCTTTTCGGTCCATAACCGTTTCAAGAAGACCCGACCCATCACGTTACGCGCGCTTCTCTCGCACCATTCCGGCCTGCCCGACAGCTTGCTTCACGGCATGTGGGCCGGGGAGCCGACGGACTTGGGACAACGGGTCCGGGAGCTTCGGGACGAGTACCTGACAGCGCCCCCGCAAACCCGATACAAATACTCCCACCTCGATTACAGCCTTTTGGGGAGGGCGCTCGAGCTTCGAACGCGGCAGGATTTCGTCGACGTCATGGAAAAAGACGTTCTGGCGCCCTTGGGGATGAGCCGCTCCTCCTTTCGCGTCCCGCCGGATTCCGCGCGGGCCAAGGGGAACCGGTCGGGAATCGAGAAGCCCGATGTCCTCCTTCGCGACGCTCCCGCGGGGGCCCTGTGGTCGAACGCCGAGGATATGGCCCGCTTCTTGTGTTTCATCCTCGGCGACGGGAGCGCCGGTGGACGGCGTTTTCTCAAGACGGCGACCCTCGATTCGATGTTCCTGGAATCCTTCCCGGGCCTTCCTTTGGATTTCGGCCATCGGGTTGGTTTCGCGTGGATGTTGAGCGGCGTCGAGATTCCGGGCGCGAGCAAGGTGGCGTGGCATGACGGGGCCTACCCGAACTACCACGCCCGGGTCCTGGTTTTACGGGGTGAAAAACTCGGGGTCGTTCTTTTATCCAACTCCGAGGAGGGATCCAAACTGGCGGAGAAGATCACCGAGCAAGCGATGAGGCTCCTGTTGGAGGAGAAACAAGGCGTCCCCGCGAAACTCGAGGAATACGGAAAGCACCCCAAGCCCCCCGTGGTCAAAATCGAGGAGGCCACGCTCGATTCCTACACGGGAACGTACGCGGCGGTGGGAAGCGTGAGTCCGATCCGAAGGAAACTTGGTCACTTACGGACCCGTATCCTGGGATTCAGTTTTGAGCTTCAACCCATCTCGGAGGACACCTTTATCGGGAAAAAGGTCTTGATGGGTTTGATCCCCATTTACCTGTACTCCATGAACGGGCAATTCCAAACGGTGGAGGGCCGGCAAGTCCTTCTGGTGCGCGGGTTGACGACGCCGATCGCTTTGGAAAGAATCGAGCGGAGGGAGATCCCGGAATCGTGGAGGGCCCGTTGTGGCGAGTACCGGATGGAAAACCCGGACTTCATGGCGGAGGTGACCCGCGCCACGCTGAAGGTCGAGGACGGGTATCTGGTGATCGAGGCGGCGCTATCGAGCGAGTTTTATAGGAAAAAAAACATGACGTTGGGCTGGATTCTCCAACCGGTTTCGGACCAGGACGCTTTCGCCGCCGGGCTTTACGAGAGCGATGGCGGGACCTTTCACGCCGTCGAGGAAAACGGGACGACCCGCCTCCGCTTTTCGGGCTATGAGTTCACGCGTCTGCCTTGAGAGCCCCTAACAAAACCATCTGAACCACGAAGCGCACAAAGTTCACCCAAACAACGGCACCGACCATTTCAACTCCAAGACCTCCAAGGTCTCCAAGAACAGCAACGATTTGCCGCAGATTCACTCTGTGGCAGAGATGCCTGTGGCGTCACGCTATAGGGCTTCGCGCGCGCCCCGAAGTGTCACGCCCTGAACCGTGATGCGAAACGCATCTCTGGTTCGGGGGGATCTATGCTCGTGCCCCTTATCGAAGCATCAGGAGGGGTAGGATCGCGCGTCCGCCGGGAGTCGAAACCACCACGTAAAACACCCCGCGCGCCAGCGACCCGCCTTTCTCATCCCTCGAATCAAGAACCAAACGTTGGATTCCGGCGGGGACCCCGCGATGCGTCGTGTCGCGGACCTTACGGTGTGCCGTGGTGAACACGCGCACGCGGACGTCGCCGACGGCGGGATTCTCGAACTGAAGGACGATCGGCACCGTTCCGTCGGCCGGGTTCGGGAAAAGAACGGGTTTCGGGAGCGGTGAGGGCGCCGGGGTGGGGGTGGATGCGGGGGGG